>NZ_JAUSZN010000003.1:170000-175000 GCF_030817595.1 Neobacillus niacini | reverse complement strand
CAACGTGCGTGGGTTCGGGCCTCCATCCAGTGTTACCTGGACTTCACCCTGGACATGGGTAGATCACCTGGTTTCGGGTCTACGACCACATACTCAATTCGCCCTATTCAGACTCGCTTTCGCTGCGGCTCCGTCTCTTCAACTTAACCTTGCATGGGATCGTAACTCGCCGGTTCATTCTACAAAAGGCACGCCATCACCCATTAACGGGCTCTGACTACTTGTAGGCACACGGTTTCAGGATCTCTTTCACTCCCCTTCCGGGGTGCTTTTCACCTTTCCCTCACGGTACTGGTTCACTATCGGTCACTAGGGAGTATTTAGCCTTGGGAGATGGTCCTCCCAGCTTCCGACCGGATTTCACGTGTCCGGCCGTACTCAGGATCCACTCAGGAGGGAACGAAGTTTCAACTACAGGGTTTTTACCTTCTATGACGGACCTTTCCAGATCGCTTCATCTACCCCGTTCCTTTGTAACTCCATGTTGAGTGTCCTACAACCCCAAGAGGCAAGCCTCTTGGTTTGGGCTATGTCCCGTTTCGCTCGCCGCTACTCAGGGAATCGCGTTTGCTTTCTCTTCCTCCGGGTACTTAGATGTTTCAGTTCCCCGGGTCTGCCTTCAATACCCTATGTATTCAGGTAAAGATACTGCTCCATTACGAGCAGTGGGTTCCCCCATTCGGAAATCTCCGGATCAAAGCTTACTTACAGCTCCCCGAAGCATATCGGTGTTAGTCCCGTCCTTCATCGGCTCCTAGTGCCAAGGCATCCACCGTGCGCCCTTTCTAACTTAACCTAAATGGTTATACTCTTATTAAATAAGAGAGAAAAACTATAATGGCGTTTCTCGGTTTTACTTTGACTTCTTCTTACGATTATCTAGTTTTCAAGGAACAAAATATAATGAGAGAAATTGCACTCTCAAAACTAAACAAACAAGTAACAGTCAACGTTTTATCAGTCCACAAGGACTGCATTATCCTTAGAAAGGAGGTGATCCAGCCGCACCTTCCGATACGGCTACCTTGTTACGACTTCACCCCAATCATCTGTCCCACCTTAGGCGGCTGGCTCCTTACGGTTACCCCACCGACTTCGGGTGTTACAAACTCTCGTGGTGTGACGGGCGGTGTGTACAAGGCCCGGGAACGTATTCACCGCGGCATGCTGATCCGCGATTACTAGCGATTCCGGCTTCATGTAGGCGAGTTGCAGCCTACAATCCGAACTGAGAATGGTTTTATGGGATTGGCTAAACCTCGCGGTCTCGCAGCCCTTTGTACCATCCATTGTAGCACGTGTGTAGCCCAGGTCATAAGGGGCATGATGATTTGACGTCATCCCCACCTTCCTCCGGTTTGTCACCGGCAGTCACCTTAGAGTGCCCAACTGAATGCTGGCAACTAAGATCAAGGGTTGCGCTCGTTGCGGGACTTAACCCAACATCTCACGACACGAGCTGACGACAACCATGCACCACCTGTCACTCTGTCCCCCGAAGGGGAAAGTCCTATCTCTAGGAGTGTCAGAGGATGTCAAGACCTGGTAAGGTTCTTCGCGTTGCTTCGAATTAAACCACATGCTCCACCGCTTGTGCGGGCCCCCGTCAATTCCTTTGAGTTTCAGCCTTGCGGCCGTACTCCCCAGGCGGAGTGCTTAATGCGTTAGCTGCAGCACTAAAGGGCGGAAACCCTCTAACACTTAGCACTCATCGTTTACGGCGTGGACTACCAGGGTATCTAATCCTGTTTGCTCCCCACGCTTTCGCGCCTCAGCGTCAGTTACAGACCAGAAAGCCGCCTTCGCCACTGGTGTTCCTCCACATCTCTACGCATTTCACCGCTACACGTGGAATTCCGCTTTCCTCTTCTGTACTCAAGTCCCCCAGTTTCCAATGACCCTCCACGGTTGAGCCGTGGGCTTTCACATCAGACTTAAAGGACCGCCTGCGCGCGCTTTACGCCCAATAATTCCGGACAACGCTTGCCACCTACGTATTACCGCGGCTGCTGGCACGTAGTTAGCCGTGGCTTTCTGGTTAGGTACCGTCAAGGTACCGGCAGTTACTCCGATACTTGTTCTTCCCTAACAACAGAGCTTTACGACCCGAAGGCCTTCATCGCTCACGCGGCGTTGCTCCGTCAGACTTTCGTCCATTGCGGAAGATTCCCTACTGCTGCCTCCCGTAGGAGTCTGGGCCGTGTCTCAGTCCCAGTGTGGCCGATCACCCTCTCAGGTCGGCTACGCATCGTCGCCTTGGTGAGCCGTTACCTCACCAACTAGCTAATGCGCCGCGGGCCCATCTGTAAGTGTCAGCCGAAACCGACTTTCAGCTTTTCCTCATGAGAGGAAAAGGATTATCCGGTATTAGCTCCGGTTTCCCGAAGTTATCCCAGTCTTACAGGCAGGTTGCCCACGTGTTACTCACCCGTCCGCCGCTAACCAAAAGGTGCAAGCACCTTAAGATTCGCTCGACTTGCATGTATTAGGCACGCCGCCAGCGTTCGTCCTGAGCCAGGATCAAACTCTCCAAGAAAGTTGATATAGCTCATTTTGTTACGTTGGCTTAGCTTTTTAATAAAAGCTAAAAAATTTGTTTGTTGACGTTCTTGTTTGTTTAGTTTTCAAAGAACAATTTTAATAGCGAAGTGACAAAAACCATCATACCATGCAACTTCATTATAGTCAACATAAAATTTCATTTAAGTTTTTACGTTAAATACCTCACGAAGCAGCTTTTCAATAATAACACCATTGGTGTATTAATGCAATATAAAGTTTTTCGCTTTTCTCTTAAGAAGAGAATTTAAAAGACTAAAAGTCTTTCGCCTGGCAACGTCCTACTCTCACAGGGACAAAGTCCCAACTACCATCGGCGCTGAGAAGCTTAACTTCCGTGTTCGGTATGGGAACGGGTGTGACCTTCTCGCCATTGCTGCCAGACTATTTATTTTGAGGTTTCATTCCCTCAAAACTAGATAATTTCAGAAGAAGTGTGTAAAACGAGTTCGCTTTTAAAAATTGGTTAAGTCCTCGAACGATTAGTATCAGTCAGCTCCACATGTTACCACGCTTCCACCTCTGACCTATCAACCTGATCATCTTTCAGGGTTCTTACTAGCTTGACGCTATGGGAAATCTCATCTTGAGGGGGGCTTCATGCTTAGATGCTTTCAGCACTTATCCCGTCCGCACATAGCTACCCAGCGATGCCTTTGGCAAGACAACTGGTACACCAGTGGTGCGTCCATCCCGGTCCTCTCGTACTAAGGAAAGCTCCTCTCAAATTTCCTGCGCCCACGACGGATAGGGACCGAACTGTCTCACGACGTTCTGAACCCAGCTCGCGTACCGCTTTAATGGGCGAACAGCCCAACCCTTGGGACCGACTACAGCCCCAGGATGCGATGAGCCGACATCGAGGTGCCAAACCTCCCCGTCGATGTGGACTCTTGGGGGAGATAAGCCTGTTATCCCCGGGGTAGCTTTTATCCGTTGAGCGATGGCCCTTCCATGCGGAACCACCGGATCACTAAGCCCGACTTTCGTCCCTGCTCGACTTGTAGGTCTCGCAGTCAAGCTCCCTTGTGCCTTTACACTCTACGAATGATTTCCAACCATTCTGAGGGAACCTTTGGGCGCCTCCGTTACTCTTTAGGAGGCGACCGCCCCAGTCAAACTGCCCACCTGACACTGTCTCCCACCCCGATCAGGGGTGTGGGTTAGAATTTCAATACAGCCAGGGTAGTATCCCACCGACGCCTCCACCGAAGCTGGCGCTCCGGTTTCTCAGGCTCCTACCTATCCTGTACAAGCTGTACCAAAATTCAATATCAGGCTACAGTAAAGCTCCACGGGGTCTTTCCGTCCTGTCGCGGGTAACCTGCATCTTCACAGGTACTATAATTTCACCGAGTCTCTCGTTGAGACAGTGCCCAGATCGTTACGCCTTTCGTGCGGGTCGGAACTTACCCGACAAGGAATTTCGCTACCTTAGGACCGTTATAGTTACGGCCGCCGTTTACTGGGGCTTCGATTCAGAGCTTCGCTTGCGCTAACCCCTCCTCTTAACCTTCCAGCACCGGGCAGGCGTCAGCCCCTATACTTCGCCTTGCGGCTTCGCAGAGACCTGTGTTTTTGCTAAACAGTCGCCTGGGCCTATTCACTGCGGCTCTTCGAGGCTATTCACCTCAAAAAGCACCCCTTCTCCCGAAGTTACGGGGTCATTTTGCCGAGTTCCTTAACGAGAGTTCTCTCGCTCACCTTAGGATTCTCTCCTCGCCTACCTGTGTCGGTTTGCGGTACGGGCACCTTTTATCTCGCTAGAGGCTTTTCTTGGCAGTGTGGAATCAGGAACTTCGGTACTATATTTCCCTCGCTATCACAGCTCAGCCTTTACGGTAAGCGGATTTTCCTACTTACCAGCCTAACTGCTTAGACGCGCATATCCAACAGCGCGCTTACCCTATCCTCCTGCGTCCCCCCATCACTCAAACGATAAAGAGGTGGTACAGGAATATCAACCTGTTGTCCATCGCCTACGCCTTTCGGCCTCGGCTTAGGTCCCGACTAACCCTGAGAGGACGAGCCTTCCTCAGGAAACCTTAGGCATACGGTGGATGGGATTCTCACCCATCTTTCGCTACTCATACCGGCATTCTCACTTCTAAGCACTCCACCAGTCCTTACGGTCTAGCTTCAACGCCCTTAGAACGCTCTCCTACCACTGACACCATACGGTGTCAATCCACAGCTTCGGTGTTACGTTTAGCCCCGGTACATTTTCGGCGCAGAGTCACTCGACCAGTGAGCTATTACGCACTCTTTAAATGGTGGCTGCTTCTAAGCCAACATCCTGGTTGTCTAAGCAACTCCACATCCTTTTCCACTTAACGTAAACTTTGGGACCTTAGCTGGTGGTCTGGGCTGTTTCCCTTTTGACTACGGATCTTATCACTCGCAGTCTGACTCCCACGGATAAGTCTTTGGCATTCGGAGTT
>NZ_JAUSZN010000003.1:45000-162500 GCF_030817595.1 Neobacillus niacini | reverse complement strand
CGTCAGACTTTCGTCCATTGCGGAAGATTCCCTACTGCTGCCTCCCGTAGGAGTCTGGGCCGTGTCTCAGTCCCAGTGTGGCCGATCACCCTCTCAGGTCGGCTACGCATCGTCGCCTTGGTGAGCCGTTACCTCACCAACTAGCTAATGCGCCGCGGGCCCATCTGTAAGTGTCAGCCGAAACCGACTTTCAGCTTTTCCTCATGAGAGGAAAAGGATTATCCGGTATTAGCTCCGGTTTCCCGAAGTTATCCCAGTCTTACAGGCAGGTTGCCCACGTGTTACTCACCCGTCCGCCGCTAACCAAAAGGAGCAAGCTCCTTTTAATTCGCTCGACTTGCATGTATTAGGCACGCCGCCAGCGTTCGTCCTGAGCCAGGATCAAACTCTCCAAGAAAGTTGATTTAGCTCATTTGTTACGTTAGCTAGTTTCTATAGTAGAAACTAATGTTTTTTTGTTGACGTTCTTGTTTGTTTAGTTTTCAAAGAGCAAAGTTTCTTTTTTCACTTCAAGAGCAATCTCGCTCGGAAGCAACTCTATTACTATATCATTTCGTTAACTCGGCGTCAACACTTTTTTTAAATGTTTCCGACGCTTGCGTGTTGTTAAATCGTCATTAACGACCGCTAAAATATAATAACACCATTAACAACCAACGTCAACAGTATATTGAAATTAATTTCACTTTACATATTCGTCTTTTATATAGAAGAAAGCCGACTCTCATATTCGGAGTCGGCTCCATCTTATTTCGTAATTTTAATAATTCCTGTTTGTTTCAGATTAACTTGACCCGGCTTTTCAATCACTACCTTTTCACCTTCAGCTAAGTTAGTGAAAACAACCGGCGTAATGGTTGATGTAGCATGTTCTTTAATATAATCCAAATCAACTTTTAGTAATGGCTGACCTTGGTCAACAATGTCATTTTCAGATACTAAAGTTTCAAACCCTTGACCCTTTAAATTCACTGTATCAATTCCAACATGAATTAGAATCTCGCGGCCTGTATCAGAAAGAATTCCAATTGCATGTTTAGTTGGGAACAGGTTAACGATCTTCCCGTTTACAGGCGATACAATTGTACCCTCTGCCGGAACAATTGCAAAGCCATCACCCATCATTTTACCTGCAAATACCTGGTCAGGCACTTCTGTAATTGGCTTTAATTCACCTTTCAATGGAGCCATAAATCCTTGGTCTTCATTACTGCGAGCAGTTTGAAGTGCTTCTGGATTAATTTCCTCGATTTGCTGTTCCACACCTTTTTCAGGCGCTTTTACAGTAGTGCTTGGTTTTTTACCATTCATAATATCTTTCATTTGGCCCTTAATGGTTTCGGAGCGCGGTCCAAATATCGCTTGTATATTGTTTCCGACTTCTAAAACACCAGCCGCACCTAATCTCTTCAATTGATCTTTATCAACATTTTTGATGTCATTAACAGATACACGAAGTCGAGTAATACATGCATCTAAGTGAGCAATATTTCCCTTACCACCCATTGCATCCAAAATATTAGACGCCAAATCACCAGATCCAGCTTTACCTGTTGGTGCTTGGTTTTCTTCCTCTTCTTCCAACTCACGTCCTGGAGTTTTTAGATTAAAGGTACGAATCGCAAATCGGAAACCAAAGTAGTATACAACTGCAAAAACAAGACCCACAGGTATAACAATCCACGCATTTGTTTGCGGGTTAATTAATCCAAATAAAATATAGTCAATTAAACCGCCGGAGAAAGTCATCCCGATTTTTACATCTAACAAGTGCATGATCATAAACGAGAACCCGGCGAAGATTGCATGAATACCAAACAAAATTGGTGCTACGAATAAAAATGAGAATTCTATTGGTTCTGTAATACCCGTTAAGAATGAAGTAAGGGCAGCAGATGCCATTAATCCTCCAACAAAAACTTTCTTTTCAGGTTTTGCTTCATGATAAATGGCTAGCGCAGCTGCTGGAAGTCCAAACATCATGAATGGGAATTTACCTGTCATAAATGTTCCTGCTGTTAAATTTTGAACATTGTCTGTGATTTGTGCCATGAAGATACGTTGATCTCCACGAACCACTTCTCCTGCTTTTGTTGCGTATTCTCCGAATTCATACCAGAATGGAGAGTAGAAAATATGGTGTAAACCAAATGGTATCAAAGAACGTTCAATTACTCCGAAAATAAAAGCAGAAATTGTTAAGTTTGCATGTACCATGTTTTGTGAGAACGCATTTAAGCCATTTTGAATTGGCGGCCAAATAAAAATCATCAATAAACCTAAAACAAGAGCAGACGCTGCTGTAATAATAGGTACAAAACGTTTTCCTGCGAAGAATCCTAAATATGATGGTAATTCAATTTCATAAAACTTATTGTACATCGCAGAAGCTAGTATACCGACGATTATTCCTCCAAACACTCCAGTTTGCAGTGTCGGAATTCCTAAAACGTTTGCGTAGTTTAGACCGTTTACATCTTCTGCTGTAATTCCAAGGACTGTTCCCATCGTTACATTCATGATCAGGTATCCAATAATTGCCGCTAGTCCGGCTGTACCCTCTCCCCCAGCTAAACCAACTGCAACACCAACCGCAAATAGGAGCGGGAGGTTACCAAAGATGATATCCCCGGCTTTTTGCATAACAGCAGCAATCATATCCACCGTGCTGTTATCTAGGAAAGGAGCTAACTCTATAAGTGCCGGGTTTCTAAGCGCCGCCCCCAAGGCAAGTAAAATACCTGCAGCCGGCAATAGCGCGACCGGGAGCATTAGTGCTTTACCGACTTTTTGCAAGACGCCAAAAGCTTTTTTAAACATAATATATACCTCCATTTTTTATATAGCTCATTAAGCGTTTTCATTTACCAAAAAACACAAAAAAGGCATGAGTAAAAGTTCAATTGAAATGAGGCTACGGGTATAGATTACCCAAAAACCATTGTTTCAATTAATACTTTTCACTCATGCCTGATCGAATCAGTAACACGTAAAAAATAATAACTATTTAAATTTTTTCTGTATCCTTTGCAAATGCATCGTTAGATACACAGCTTCTGCATCAAATACTTTCATTTTTAATGCTTGTTGCATCACTTTAATGAGCTTCCATGAGAGATTATAGCACACAGGATATTCTTGTTTCAATAGTGAATTTATTTTTTCTGGTTCTTCTACTTTTTCCCCTTTCACTACCCTCTCAATGGTGAATCGCAAATGGCGAACAAGCCTCATATAATCAATGCTTTCTTTATCAATCTCAATTTCAAACTGCTCTTCCACCATACTTACCAACCTGCTGACTAGCTGTGAATGCTGATTCACTTCAGATAAGTTTCTATTTGTCATGGCACTGTGAATATGGAGAGCTATAAAACCGATCTCCCCTACAGGCAGAGAAATCCCTGTTTTTTCATTGATAAATTCAACAACCTCCGCAGCAATTTCATATTCATGCCGATATAGCGTTTTCGTTTCTACGAGGAACGGATTACTCATTTCCATTCCTTTAGATACTCTATTGATTGCAAACATTAAGTGGTCCGTTAATGCAACATGGATATGCTCATCTAACTGTGTATGGGTCCTTTGTTTGATTAGTCCTATAGCAGAAATAATTACTTCTAGTAGATCATTATCAATAAACGGAAGCAGTTTAATATAATTTTGTTGTTCCTTTTCATTTTTAAGTACAAACAGTTTTTCTACCGAATCTGTTTCAATAAAATCTCCATGTTTTCGATTAAAGCCTATTCCTTTACCGATTAAGACAACTTCTTCATAGGAAGGATGTTCGGCAATCAAAACATTGTTATTTAATACTTTATCAATTAATAGCTTTGGCATTGCCTTCCTCCCCATTTTGTCCGAATTACCTTAGTATTCTCATGTTATAAGAGTCAAAACAAGAAGTCAACGACAATATTCGACACAATTACATATACGCAATTTCTCTTATCGCTATTAAAAAGAAACCAACTGTAAATCCGAGCAAAGCAATTGTGTCCTTCACTAGCGTATTGGAATGAAGTCTGCCACTGATGATTTCTTTTTTTGCAAAAAAATAGAAGAATTCGTGCAAAAAAAGAGCCTGTGATCATCACAGACTCTTTAGACTCAATTATAAAAACAAGAAATATAGAATGAAAATAACAAAGAACAAGTACATGATTGGATGAATTTCTTTCGTACGCCCTTTAACGATCATTGTAATTGGGTAGAAGATAAACCCAATGGCAATACCTGTAGCAATGCTATATGTCAAAGGCATGGCAATCATAGTTAGGAAGGCTGGTACAGCTACTTCAAATTTTGTCCATTCAATTTTCCCTAATGAACCAACCATCAAGGCGCCAACAATAATTAATGCTGGTGCAGTAACTGCTGCTGTAACTACTGATAATAATGGGAAGAAGAACAAAGATAAAATAAACAATGCTGCTGTAACGAGTGAAGCAAATCCTGTTCTTGCACCCGCTGCTACTCCAGCAGATGATTCAATATAAGATGTTGTCGTTGAAGTACCAAGTACTGCACCGACGGTTGTTGCTACTGAGTCAGCAAGTAATGCTCTGCCTGCACGAGGTAATTTATTGTCTTTGATCATTCCCGCTTGATTCGCCACTGCAACAAGTGTTCCAGCATTATCAAAGAAATCAACAAAAAGTAAAGTCAAGATAATTCCAAGCATCCCCATTGTGTAAAATGAACTATCACCAAAAGAAGAAAATGCTGCTCCAAATGTAGGTGCTAAACTTGGAACGGTATCGACAATTTTATCGGGTGTGTCAATTAGGTTAAAGATCATTCCTACAATAACAGTAATAATCATTCCGAGAAATACTGCTCCGTTAATTCCTCTAGTCATCAGAATTACCGTCACAACAATTCCGAAAATAGCTAGTAATGTTGGTCCAGCTGTCAAATCACCTAAACCAACTAGAGTTGCGTCATTATTTACTACAATACCAGCACTCTGTAATCCAATAAACGTTATATATAAACCAATACCTGCACCAACTGCATGCTTTAACTCTATAGGAATCGCATTGATTAGTTTCTCACGTAAACCTGTTAACGTTAATAAAAAGAAAAATACGCCGGAAATGAATACTGCACCTAATGCATGCTGCCACGGAACGCCGCTTCCTAATACAACAGTATAAGCAAAGAATGCGTTCAATCCCATACCAGGCGCTAATGCCAGTGGATACTTACCGAGTAATCCCATCACAATGGATCCAATTGCTGCAGCTAGTGCTGTTGCTACAAATACTGCACCATAATCCATTCGAAGTGCATCTGGAAAATCCGGTACACTTGATAGTGTCAATGTTAGCGGGTTAACTACTAATATATAGGCCATTGCCAAAAAGGTCGTTATGCCGCCAATAATCTCACGACGGTAATTCGTCCCTAATTCTTTAAACATAAAATATTTTTGCATTTACTCTTCCCCCTATCAAATAATTCTTTTTATAAAAACAAAAAACGCTCCGATATCTCCGGAACGCTTGACTTGGGGCAAATGCAAATAAATAGAGGGGCTACCTCTGTTTTTTACACCGCCTCGTAGTCAAGCCATTTACGGTGGCTCGGTAGAAACTTTTGGGCCTTATTCCCAAGATTATACGAGTTAAATCGACAAATTATTTACTTCCCCTTTATCTTACCAAGGATCCGCCTCCTTGTAAATAAAAAAGCGAACGTTTTTAAATATATATTTAAAAACGTTCGCTTTTAGAAGTATTCTTTTTAATTTATTCCCACTCAATAGTTGCAGGCGGCTTGCTGGTAATGTCATATACCACCCGGTTAACATGAGCTACTTCATTTACAATTCTGGTTGAAATAACTTCGAGCACTTCCCATGGGATTCGTGCCCAATCAGAGGTCATCCCATCAATAGACGTAACTGCGCGGATACCAATTGTATAATCGTATGTACGCGCATCGCCCATTACTCCTACACTTCGAATGTCTGGAAGCACCGTAAAGTATTGCCAAATGTCTCGATCAAGTCCGGCCTTCTTAATTTCTTCACGAAGGATCCAATCAGATTCACGGACAATTTCAAGCTTATCTTCAGAAATCGCTCCTAAGACACGAATTCCAAGACCTGGTCCAGGGAATGGTTGTCTCCAAACAATATCATCCGGAATTCCAAGCTCAGTACCAAGCGCACGGACCTCATCTTTAAACAGGGTATTCAAAGGTTCGATTAATTTAAATTGCATATCTTCAGGCAATCCGCCGACATTATGATGAGATTTAATGGTTTGAGCAGTAGCAGTTCCACTTTCGATAATATCAGTATACAGTGTTCCTTGAGCTAAAAACTCAATTCCTTCAAGCTTCGTTGCTTCATCATCGAATACATAAATGAACTCGTTGCCGATAATTTTCCGCTTTTTCTCCGGATCAGATACACCTTCTAATTTAGATAAGAAACGTTCTTTTGCATCCACTTTAATAACATTCATATGGAAGCCTTCAGCAAAAGTCTTCATAACACTTTCTGCTTCATTCTTGCGAAGTAGACCATGATCGACAAAAATACAAGTTAGCTGGTCGCCAATAGCTTTATGAATAAGCACAGCTACAACAGAGGAATCTACTCCGCCGCTGAGAGCACAAAGTACTTTTTTATCGCCAACCTGCTCACGGATTTTTGCCATTTCCACTTCAATGAAATTCCCCATTGACCAGTCGCCTTTACACTCACATACATTAAAAACAAAGTTCTTAAGCAGATCATTACCATATACGGAATGACGAACTTCTGGGTGAAATTGAACCGCATAAAGTTTCCTTGCTTCGTCACTCATAGCAGCAATTGGGCAGTGTGGGTTTGTTCCGTCAACAGTAAAGCCAGCTGGTGCTTCAACAACCAAATCTCCATGACTCATCCAAACCACTTGCTCTTCGGGCATATCGTGGAAAAGTTTGGTTTGATTTTGAAGGTTCATTACAGCCTTCCCATATTCACGGTTCTTCGCTTTTTCAACTTTCCCTTGAAAGTGAACAGTCATTAATTGCATCCCATAGCAAATCCCTAAAATAGGCAGACCCATTTCAAAAATTTCCTCATCACAGCGGAATGAATTCTCATCATAAACACTATTCGGTCCGCCTGAAAAAATGATTCCTTTTGGATTCATTTTTCTAATTTCCTCTGCTGTAATTGTATGAGGATGTAGTTCACTGTAGACACCAAACTCACGAATCCTCCGTGTAATTAACTGGTTATACTGGCTTCCAAAGTCTAAAACCACAATCAAATCTGTATTTGTCAACACGTCCACCTCTTCCATAATAATAAGGTTAGTATTTGCTTTAATAACAAAAAAAAACTAGAATTCCCCCTCCATATAAACCAGGAAGGCAGAATTCTAGCTTTATCACAATTGCTATAGCAGAAATTTCTGCCTTCATAGTCAGGTTATTTATGGTAACCCGGTAGAGACTCTCGAACCCTATTTTCGAGGATATATGAAGGAAAACCGTATAATTTTACGCCTTATTGTAACAATAGGTCGTTTTATCGGTCAAGCAATTGTCTTTTTAATTAAATTTTCCCATAATTCCCGTGTATCCTTCCAGCTTCCTTCTGGAAGTTTTTGATGGTATAGATATTGCTCATATCTATCCGTCAGCTTTGACATCTCTCTAGATGCAAAGAAGGTATCAATGTAGCGGGCATAATTTCTCAATGTTTGGCCTTCATTACGCTTTAAGCCATACCTCTCTAATTGTTCTAAAAGGATAAGATAAGCTTTGCCGATATTTTCATCCCTTTTTCTTAATCGGAACTGAAGTAAATATAAACGCGGTATCCATTTTCCTCGCAGCCTATACATTAGGCAGGTCGTACCAATAACTACCACAAACAAAACGAATACCCATTTCCATTCTTGATTGAAGAATGTTTTTATACTAAGCCAGAAACCACTAAATGAAAAAGTTTGTTCATTCTTCTCCGTACTGCTGCTATCTTCCTCCAGGCTCTTCTGTGGCTTTGGCACCGCCGGAGCAGTTGTTTCGACAGCAGGAGTTGTTCCATCATTATTTGTAAAATCGATCGAAACACTATTTGTGAAGCCCTTTGTTGGCTCAAACGGCACCCATCCTTGGTTAGGAAAATAAACTTCAACCCAGGAATGGGCATTATTATTGGTAATTTCATAAATTTGTTTTGAAGGTTCGTCTTCACTGTAATTCAGAAATTCCCCGCCAGTATACCCTTTTACCCATCGTGTAGGAATTCCTAGGGACCTGAGCAAAACCGCCATTGAGGTCGAAAAATTATCACAATACCCTATTTTTGTTTCAAATAAAAATTGATCCACGTAATCATCATTTTCTCCCGGAACAGCTACATCACTCTGACTATACCTGAACCCAGAGCCGCCAAAATGACGCTCCACAGCTTTTGCTTTATCAAACCAATTTGTTTCTTTTTCCGTTATACTTACAGCTAGCTCCCTAACTCTATCAGGCAGGTTATCAGGCAATTGTGTATATCTTGCGAGAAATTCTGCATCAATCTGTTCAGGGTCTGCTGCTACTGTTTCCCTTAGTTCAGTTGCTTGATATTTTGGCACCTTATACTCCACTGAATAGGAATCAGGAGCCATTGGAGCAGAGTCAAAGCCGTTTAATATTGAGATTTTTTCTTTTATGGAATCGATCTCTAAAATATAATTACGTTGAAATTGCACCCTTTGGATACCAGCGGGATAAATGAGATGATCATAATCCATGAACATAAATAAGGAGGCATTCTCATCCCGGGTTTCAACATTTGAAGGGATAGAAGACACAGGTATTAAATCTTCTCCTCCTATTCGGGAGAGAGTGGATTCTGAAGGAATCCAGCCTTTTCCTGTGTAATGGTCCTTCGTTTCTACCTTCCAATAATTCTTTTCGACTGCTTCAGCGCGGAACACGACACTGTCATCCCCAATAAAAGAACCACCTAAACGGGAATCATCTGTGCCGTACCCTACTTTAGAAACCCCTTTACCAACTCCATCCTCACCGCCTTTATTGCCGGCAGCCTTAAGATATGGAACAGGGTCCGGCCATATAGGTGCGAATTTTGGAGAAATAATTCCAACGATAACACTAAACGTAATCATTATAACTAACGGTCTCATCCATTTTCGTGCCGTAAAGGAATCACCACTTATATTCTCTCTGGCTAGAATTCGGTAATAGGTTAACATTCCCAAAACCGCAAAACCAACTATCACGGTTCGGACAATGGCTGTTTTTGCACTATAAAGTGTGAATGTATCTAACACGGTGATATAAATAAGCGTCATAAAGAAGAAAATGAAGATTCTTTTCCGATTCAAAAGCCAATAGTGAACTAAGTACACCATTAACCAGAGAAGAATAAACAACAAAAATGTCCTGAATTCATTGGTCAACCCTAACCAATTGCGAGCAACAATCCTACTGAAATTTGTGGTCAAATCATCAGTAAAAAATGTGATCCAGCTGAATTGGAAGAACCCTTCCTCATAATGAAACATATTGACTGAAAAGAGGATAAACCATAATTTTATGATTGTCTGCCAAATCCACTTCATCCTGAGAAAAGCTAATGTAAAAGATAAGAGGATAAAAATCACAAACATTTCAATATGATCTGTGGTGGTTAATTTCTCGACAGGACGAAGCCATTCCCACAAAAGCAAAAAACCAAACATGTATAAAGTAAATGACTGAAAATCTCTTTTCATCGCAAATTCACCTCCGAAAAGGCAGATGCAAATTGCCCTTCATGTACCATTACTACACGTATATTCCGTGCGTTGGCCAGTGCAATCAATGATCTTTCGTCTTGTGTAGAAGACTCCTTTTCCCCCTTTATAAGAAAAAGTGTAATCTTTCCTTTTCTTTGCCCAAGGTAGCCAGCCTTCTCTAGTAAAGGCTTCGTTAATTGGGCACTTACTAGCAAGAAGGATACCGTTTGTTGGACAAACATCCCCTCTGTCTCTAACACTTTTTCAAACGAGGAAGGACTCTTTGCTTCTATCTTTGCTAAATGATAGAAAAGCTGTTGCAGTTGGTTTTCACCGCCCCTTATAGGAAATGATGCCCTTTCTCGACTAATGGTCAAGAGCCCAATTTGTGCTCCCTTCTTCAAAACGGCACGTAATAAAGATGCCGTAAAGGAAACAATTGCTTCAAAGCGCTTATCGGGTATGCAATCCATCACAACAAATACATCATGGGATTGACGCTGTTCAAATTCCTTTGTCATAATTTCATTTCGTTTTGCAGAGGCTTTCCAGTTAATCCACGAAAACCGATCACCGGGCTGGTAATCCCGGACACCAATCGCCAATGTGGTATCACGCTGTACCCGTTCCCTTGACGCAGTCATACCTTGATCAAAATGGGTTTCAAAGGGCCGGTACAGTAATTCTGTATAAGCGGGGTAGACAATGATTTTACTTTCATTTGTCTGCGATTTTACTTTTTCAACTAAGCCTAAAATATCACCTGTTCGGACGATAAATCCTTTAAATTTATGCTCGCCCCGTGGAAGTTCATGAATAACATATTCATAGGAAAATTCCTTCCTAAAACCCGGCAATACTAGTGCCTTTGCCTTCTTTTTTTGCTGGGAATGCTTTAGGGCGTCATCTACATCATCTTCAATCAGCAGATAAAATATCGGGAAAAATGATTTTCTCTTTACGGTTACGGTTACCTCCAACGGTTCACCAGCACTGTAATCATTTTTGGGTATTTGTCTGGTTATTTCCAACTCATTCAAAGAATAAAAGGATAAGCCGATACAATAAAGAGCAAAAGGTAAGAAGCTATAAAATAAAAACCAGCTTACAAATCCGCCTTGAAACATGGCGTATGAAAAGGTAAGCACAATCAAAAAGAGTAAGACGACAAACTTCCATACTTTTTTGAATGGAATCGATAATTTCTTCATATTACTTCACGAGCCTTTGGACAGGAACAGGAATTCTTGCAATCACTCGATTTACAATTTCTTCCGCTGTCAATCCCTCAAACTTTGCTTCTGATTTTAAAATAATCCGATGAGATAAAACAAATGGTGCTAGATATTGTATATCATCAGGGATAACATAGTCTCGACCATACATAAAAGCATAGGCTTGTGCAGCTTTCATTAAAGCAATGGAGCCCCTTGGACTAGCGCCAAGGTAGACAGAGTGAAATTTTCGAGTCAGGTTAACGATATCTACAATATAGCGCTTAATCGTTTGGTCGACATACACCTCTTTTATTTCTTTTTGCAGGGATTGTAAACCTTCGAGATCCACCACTGGATGAAGGTCTTCGATCGGCGGGACTTTCTGAGCTCTATTAAGAACTTCTATCTCTTCTTCCACTTCAGGGTAGCCCATTTTCATTTTTAATAAAAAGCGATCCAGCTGTGCTTCTGGCAGCGGATATGTCCCTTCGTATTCTATAGGATTTTGTGTCGCCATGACAAAGAATGGCTTTTCTAATCGATGGGTGACCCCATCAATGGTTACACTGGCCTCCTCCATTCCTTCAAGTAGAGCAGACTGTGTCTTTGGCGAGGTCCTGTTTATTTCATCTGCAAGGATAATGTTCCCCATCAACGGTCCAGGCCGAAACTGAAATTCCATTTCCTTTGGGTTATAAATCGAAATTCCCGTAACATCTGATGGTAATAAGTCAGGGGTAAACTGAATCCTGCGGAAGTTCGCATTAACAGACTTCGCGAGAGCACGGACCATCATCGTCTTCCCCACACCTGGCACGTCCTCCAGCAGCACATGGCCTTCTGCTAATAAAGCAATAAGGCTAAGTTCCGCTACATTCCTCTTTCCAATCATCACCTTTTCAATGTTTAAAAGAATTTTTTCTATTATTGGGTTCATATTTTCAAGAGCCACGTATATCCTCCTCAATTATCTCTCTATATAGAACATTATATCTCATGTATTCTATTTTTCTTTGGGAAATTCCTGTCAAAAGTAACTCAATATTCAAAAACTAAATGAAATCCCACACTGATAATCTTCGAGCGGCATAACCTATTTATGGCAGAATAATATATGACTTGTGTTGGGGGCAAAAGGATGAACAAAAAATTATTCCCTAGTAATCGAAGACCAACCATTGCGGTTACGGGGAGTGCTGGTAAAACAACGACGAAATCGATGATTGCTTCGATATTAAGACAACGATGGACGATTTACGAATCTAGAGATGTGAATAATGCATTTATCAATACGGAAAAAAGCGCAAAGAGGCTCAGAGATTTCCATCAGGCAGTGGTGGTTGAATTTGGCATCGTTTACTTCGGGCACATCATAAAGCATTGCGGTTTTATTAAACCTAATATTGGCGTGATTACGAATATCGGCACCGCTCATATCGGCAATTTCGGCGGAGATGTAACAAAATTGGCGGCAGCAAAGTCTGAACTTATACAACATATGGACCAATCTGGTATTTTCTTATTCAATGGGGATGACGATAATTCTAAGCACCTGCTTATCAAATCCTTTCCTGGAACGATAATAAAAGTCGGAATCAAAAACCGGGCAGACTATCGTGCCGAAACAGTGGAATATACAGAAGGCGGGATGAAATTTCGCGTAAAATTAAAAGGAACACATTTCCCATTTCACATTCCAATCTATGGAATTCACAATATATATAACGCGCTGTTTGCGATTGCTATTGGTGACCTGCTTGGCTTTACACCAGAAGAAATTTCTCGAGGTTTGGAACAGTACAACAAGCCTGTAATGCGGATGGCAACTAAAAAACTTACTAATAATATCACGATAATCGATGATACCTTCAGTGCAAATGTAGATGCGATGAAAGCAGCCATTGATGTCCTGACCAATGTAGGCTTGAATGGAACAAAAATTGCTGTACTAGGAGACATGAAAGGACTAGGAGTCATTACACAGGAAGCACATAAGGAAGTTGGCTCATATGCAGCCCTGAATAAAGTAGATTATCTTTATACGACTGGTGAGCTTGCCATGATGATTTTACAGGCAGCGCTGGAACAAGGAATGTCTCCGGACAACGTTATTCATTTTGAACAAAAAGAAAAGCTATTTCAAGCCCTTACTAATTTATCCCCAGGAACGACTATTTTAGTGAAAGGTGCCCGCAAAGCCAAGATGGAGGATGTAGTTAATTTCTTAACAGCCAGATATGGAGATGCCTAAATTTTTTCGCAAACCAATTATAGAATGGCCAATACGAAAAAAGGTCTTCCACCAGTTTAATGTGCTGATGAAAGACCCTTTTTCACAATGACCAAAATTAGCGATTTACCACTCTCTGTATATGGATAGCCAAGTATAATTTTTCATTATTCGTAAGACTATGGTCAAATTGATTTACGATATAATCATTAATTTTTTCCGTACACTCAATAGCCTCTTTATGCTTTTGCTTAAACGACTCATAAAGAAAAGGATCATCGTCCTCAATATAATTTTTACTATAAAGCCTTTGGGCAAAAAATTTCAAATGCGTCACAAATCGAAAATAATTTAATGATTCCTCATCAAAATTTATTTTATAATGATATTTCACAATGTTTAAGATGTCTTGCATGACTCTCGTAATATTAGCGACATTTGGCATTTCCTCATTCAATCCTGAGTTAACGATGTGCATCGCAATGAAACCAGCTTCATCCTCGGGTAAGAGGACACCTATCTTCTCATTAACTAATTTTATTGCCTCTAAACCGATTGAAAACTCTTCCTTATAAAACCTTTTGATTTCCCACAATAAAGCATTTTTTATGTCATAGCCTTTTTGGTTTCTATCAACTGCAAAGTGAATATGGTCCGTTAAAGAGATATAGATGCTATCATTAAGAGTTCTCCCTAGCCTGCTTTTTGCAATCTTAATAATCTCCTCAGTGATTTCCATATATTCTGCGGGAACTTCATATAAAAGGGTCTTAAACTTCTCAGAGATATCTTCATTTTTTAAAGCAAAAATCTTTTCAATCTTGTCCTTGTCCACAAGATCTCCAGGCTTTTTTTGAAAAGCAAGACCTTTCCCCATAACAACTAACTCTTCGTTTTTTTCATTAAACGTACTTATGACATTATTATTGTATACTTTGGCTATTTTCATTTGACCACCTATATATGTTAAATTGGTTTTAATAACTTGAATAGTGATCGTTAAAATCTGGATATTCAAAAGAAGGAAAGCCATAACAGCTTTCCTACATTATAGTATATACTAAAGTTTTTCTCCATTGGTTGCAATGACACTCTTATACCATTCAAAGCTCTTCTTTTTTGAACGCTCGAGCGTCCCGTTTCCTTCATTATCCTTGTCCACGTAAATGTATCCATAACGCTTTTTCATCTCACCCGTTGAAGCACTGACGAGATCAATTGGTCCCCAGCTTGTATAGCCTAGAATTTCAACTCCGTCTTCAATCGCTTCAGACATTTCTGCCACGTGCTTTCGTAAGTACTCGATACGGTAATCGTCGTTAACCGCCCCGTCTTCTGTTGGAACGTCGACAGCACCTAGACCATTTTCCACAACAAAAAGAGGTTTTTGGTAGCGGTCATACAATTGATTTGCCGTAATACGGAAGCCCTTCGGATCAATCGTCCAACCCCATTCAGACTTTTCGAGGTAAGGATTTTCAATAGAACCAAATACATTACCAGCAGTCGTCTTATTGATTTCTGGATCCGTACTTGTTGTGCGGCTTGCATAATAGCTAAAACCAATATAATCTATTGTATGATTCTTTAATAGCTCTTCATCCTGCTCTTCCATTTCAATGGTTAGGTTATTGTCCTTGAAAAATCTCTTGGCATAGCCTGGGTATTGACCGCGAGATTGCACATCAATAAAGAAGAAGGAATCACGGTCTTTTTCCATTGCATCGAATACATCATCAGGATTACATGAGTAAGGATACGTTTGACCTGCTGCGAGCATACAGCCGATTTTAGCATCTGGAATGATTTCATGGCCAGCTTTTACCGCTAAGCTACTTGCCACCAATTGATGATGTGCTGCTTGATACTTCACTTGCTTTTTATCTTCTCCCTCTTTAAAGACAAGGCCAGCCCCAACAAACGGCAAGTGCAGAAGCATATTGATTTCGTTAAACGTCATCCAGTACTTCACTTTGTCCTTATATCTCTTAAAAAGAGTTGTCGCATATGTCTCAAAAAAGCTAACCATCTTGCGATTTCTCCAGCTGCCATAATTCTTCACTAGGTTAACCGGTACATCAAAGTGAGCAATGGTTACCACTGGCTCAATACCATACTTCAATAGTTCGTCAAACACATTGTCATAAAATTGAAGTCCTGCTTCGTTTGGTTCAGCGTCATCTCCATTTGGGAATATCCGAGCCCAAGAGATTGATAAACGCAATGCTTTAAAACCCATTTCTGCAAAAAGAGCGATATCTTCTTTATATCGGTGATAAAAGTCGATCGCTTCATGTGATGGATAAAATTCACCTTCAAGTGGTTCATACGAAGGCAGATTCCCAAACATAATCTCCCAGCGTTTGTTCCCTGTTGGTAACAAATCAACCGTGGTTAATCCCTTTCCATCTGCTAAATAAGCACCTTCTGCTTGGTTTGCCGCAATCGCGCCACCCCATAAAAATCCTTTTGGAAAAGCCATAGTATCCTTCCTTTCTTAAACGACAGGAAGAAAGGAAAAGTAACCTTTCCTTTCTTCATATAAGTGATTAATTCGTCACTAGGTTAATTAATTGACTACCTGTTTTGACTTGCTTTTGTTTTGTTAACACTAAACTGTATTCCTTATGGTTCGTCACAACAACAGGCGTTGTTAGAGGCTTACCGGCTTTTTTAATTTGCTCGATATCGAACTCAATTAGTAATTGACCTTTTTTCACATACTCACCTTGAGTAGTATGTGCGGTGAAATACTTTCCTTCTA
The DNA here is from genome assembly GCF_030817595.1 of Neobacillus niacini. Classification (GTDB taxonomy): domain Bacteria; phylum Bacillota; class Bacilli; order Bacillales; family Cytobacillaceae; genus Neobacillus; species Neobacillus niacini_G. The sequence continues at coordinate 146,537 of NZ_JAUSZN010000003.1, read as the reverse complement.
ATTGAACTGTGTCCATTCCAATATGCATTAGAATTTCTGCACCTGAGTCGGTTGTAATTCCAATCGCATGATTGGTTGGGAATAACGCGGATACTGTTCCAGATACAGGAGCTAGTAACTTCCCTTCACTTGGTTCAATCGCTACACCGTGTCCTAGTGCACCAGATGAAAACGCTGCATCTTCAATTTCTGATAATGCAAGTACTTTACCGTTTAATGGGCTCACCAATTCTTCATCTTGGACCTTAGTTGCAGCAACTTCATTAGAAGCTGTAGTTGTTTCTTTTGTTGCCTTTGAAGATTTCTCTTGATTAATTCCACCGAATAAATAAGTTAGAACAAATGCTACTGCAAAACCTACGACCATCGCAATAATCGATCCATAGAAACTCATATCGAGTCCTGCACCTGGTTTGATGAACGCTGGAATAACGAACATCCCCATTCCACCAAACATCCATAACTTACCTGCTGTTGCACCAATGATCGCACCACCGACACCGCCACCGATACAGCTCATGATAAATGGCTTTTTAAGCGGTAATGTAATACCATAAATCGCTGGTTCTGTAACACCAAACAACCCTGAAATGAACGCTGGAACACTAAGTGATTTTAATTTTTTGTCTTTCGTTTTTAGCAGAATCGCTAATACTGCACCAGTTTGTGCAAAACATACCATAACGGTTGTTGCTAATACTGGGTCGTTGCCTAAAGCAGTCAAATTGTTCATTGCAATTGGAACCAGACCCCAATGAAGACCGAAAATAACAAACACTTGCCAGAATCCGCCTAGAATTAAACCTGCTACAAGAGGGCTTAACTCATAAATCCAAACCGTCGCTGCACCTAACAAACTGCCAGCCCATGTTGAGATCGGTCCGATGACTAGGAATGTTAATGGCACCATAATCGCAATTGTACAGAATGGAACTAGGAATGTTTTTACAACATCTGGAATGACTTTCTTTAAACTTTTTTCTACTTTTGAAGCTACAAATGCTGACAGAATGATTGGAATTACGCTTGATGCATAACTCATCATAATTACAGGAATTCCTAAGAATGTAATGTGTATTGGTGATTCAAAGAGTGTACCTTTGAAAAGAACGTTTGATACTTCCCCTGTAGTTAGAGTTGCTAATGTAGGGTGTACCAATGCTGCGGCAATCGCCATCCCGATAAACGGTGTACCGCCAAATTTCTTCATCGCTGTATACCCTAAGAAAATTGGCAAGAAGTTAAATAAACCATCACCAGCGATATTGAATAATTGGTACGTACCTGAAGTTGCTTCAACCCAGCCTAACGCTAAGATTAAGGCAGCAACCCCTTTAATCATACCTGTTGCAGCCAAAACACCCAGGATTGGTTGGAAAACGCCTGAAATCATGTCAATGAAAGCTGCACCCAAACCAACTTTTTCACCACTGCTTGTATCACTGCTTTCACTAACAGCACCAAGATTTCCTACTGTTGTAACAGCCGCATACACATCAGGAACATGGTTTCCAATAACAACCTGATATTGTCCTCCGCTTTTCATGACGGTAACAACACCATCCATATTTTTTAACACTTCTGTATTTGCTTTGCCTTCATCCTTTAACTTAAAGCGGAGACGTGTAACACAGTGAACAACACTGGAAACGTTTTCTTTTCCGCCCACATTTGCAAGAATATCTTTTGCTAACTGTTCGTATTTCATATTTTTATACCTTCCTTCTATTATTTGATATATATTTTTCAAATAAAAAACCTGATCCGATTAGAAACAACACACGAGATTCTTGTGCGTGTTTTCTAATCAGATCAGGTTATGCCCACTTAAGGTAACATTCCTGCAAAGGAATTTTATTAAGTTTTATTTGATACGTGTAATTTATCACGGGTATTTGGCATGTGTCAACGCTTTCTTTTTAAAAAAATTAATAATTTTATAGATTGCCGATATGCCTCTTATTTATATATAAATGCCAAAAAATAACCGTTTACAAAAAACTTGCTTGACCAAAAAAATCATGTTATAGTAAACGCAATTAAACAAAACAACCTTTTAGGATTGTTACTGGTTATGCAGGCAAAACCTAAATCACGTAATCTATGAGACTTTTCTGTCTTCGTTACGTGGTTTAGGTTTTTTTATTTGCTTTAGTAGAAAGCGTAACCAAGAAAATGGAGGGATACTAATATGAGTAAATCTACTTATCAATTTCCAGAAGGATTTTTATGGGGCGGCGCTACAGCTGCAAACCAATTAGAAGGTGCCTATCTTGAAGGCGGCAAAGGTATGAATCTTGCCGATGTCATGCCTGGCGGTAAAGTAAGATTAAAGGTTATTGGAGAACCTGGTTTTGACTTTAAAATCGATAATGAGAAATACGTTTATCCGAACCATGATGGTATTGATTTTTATCACCGTTTCAAAGAAGATATCGCTCTGTTTGCTGAAATGGGATTCAAAACATATCGTATGAGTATTGCTTGGAGCCGAATTTTCCCTAAAGGCGACGAGCTAGAGGCAAATGAAGAAGGGCTAGCTTTCTATGATCGTGTATTCGATGAACTAAAAAAATATAATATCGAACCAGTTGTTACGATTTCTCATTATGAGATTCCGCTTCATTTAATCACTGAATATGGCGGTTGGCGTAACCGCGAAGTGATCGGTTTCTTTGAACGTTATGCAACAACATTGTTCAAGCGCTATAAAAACAAAGTAAAATACTGGTTAACTTTTAACGAAATTAATGGTGCGACACACATGCCAATTCTAGGACTTGGTTTCTCACCAGAGACGGAAGAAACAAAATTACAAGATAGTTTCCAAGGCCTGCATCATCAGTTTGTAGCAAGTGCGCTTGCAGTAAAAGCAGGACATGAAATCATTCCAGGAAGTCAAATCGGCTGTATGCTAATTTATGCACCAACATATTCTTATGATTGCAATCCTGAAAATGTATTACATGCACTACAAGAGGAACGTCTATTTAACAATTACTGTGGTGATGTACAGGTCAGAGGAGCTTATCCAGCTTTTGCAAATCGTTTCTTTAAAGAGAACGGCATTAACCTTGAGATTAAAGAGGGTGACTTAGAAATCATCAAGGAAGGTACTGTTGATTTCATTTCATTCAGTTACTATATGTCACGCACAGATAAAAAGAATAAAACACCTGAGGAAATTGGCCAAGGTAATTTGATTGGCGGCGTTAAAAACCCATTCTTAAGCGCTAGTGATTGGGGCTGGGAAATCGACCCTACTGGACTTCGTATCGCTCTTAACCAATTATATGACCGTTATCAAAAGCCACTATTTATCGTAGAAAATGGACTCGGTGCTTATGATAAAGTTGAAGAGGATGGCTCAATCAATGATGATTATCGTATTGATTATTTAAGAAGCCATATCGATGCAATGGGTGAAGCCATTGAAGATGGTGTTAATTTAATGGGATACACTCCATGGGGCTGTATCGACCTAGTGAGTGCATCAACAGGCGAAATGTCCAAGCGTTATGGCTTTATCTATGTCGATAAGCATGATGATGGAAGTGGTACGCTTGACCGCAGTAAGAAGAAATCATTCTTCTGGTACAAAAACGTGATTGCTACAAACGGGCAAGAATTATAAGAATCAAAAAGCAGAGACCAAGGCATCTTGATCTCTGCTTTTTTTGTACCTTTAAATTGTTTATTACTATTTATAACTTTATGCCATGTCGTTCAAATGCTGCTGCTTCTAGAACGGACATACCTTGCGCCTCTGCAGCCTTAGCCACTTTTTCCGAAACTTGCGGTGCAAGATTGGCAGGAGCAGCGTAGGACATTTCTCTTGCGCGCGCTGAGTTTCTGCGTTGGAATGGTCCCCAGATAGCAAAGGTTTGGCCTGGACTTTGAATATTAACAAAAAGCGTGTTTCCATCAGGGGAGAAGGTTGGTCCTGCCAATTCAGAATCACTTAAACGGTTGGCGGCAAAGGGATAGACTTTGCCTTCTGGGGTAATTCCCATAAGTCGATCTTGTCCTGAACCATCTTCTGCATACCACAGGTCACCCCATGGGGTCATACAGATATTATCTGGATATTCCATTTCTCGTACATCATTTCCCTCATAGAAAAGCTCCAATGTATTCGTGTGAGGAATATAACGGTAAACGCGGCCGAGTTTTTTGTCGCCGGCAGAGGTATCATCAAACCAGAAAACACCCTCTTGAAAGAACGCTCCCTCAAGTCTTGAGAATTTAATGCAGTTATGTGCAGCTGCTTCCTCGCGGCACATATGAGGATCAACTTTCTTCCAAACAATTTTAAATGTTTGGCCTGTTTTAAAAGTGCTTGCAGCTGGATCAGTTACCGCCTCAATCGCAGCGGCATACAGCGTACCGCCTTCTTGTAACGAGCCAGGCTTTTGGCTCGTGTTATTTGGGGTAAAACGGTAAAGGTAGCTTGGGCTTGCATCTTCAGTTAAGTATACATATCCTGTAGATGGGTCAATTGCACAGGCTTCGTGTGCAAAACGGCCCATCTCCTTAATTGGAGTTTTGGACAGATCGTTTTCCGGCTGCTGTGGATCTACTTCGAATACATATCCGTGTCCCGTAGAACGGTTTTCTTCACAAGTCAGCCAAGTGCCCCAAGGTGTTGCACCACCAGCACAATTTCGGATTGTTCCTGAAGACGTTACATATTCTTTAATAACTTCGCGATTAGCTCCTACAACTAGAGCCGTTGTACCACCTTGGGCATTTGCATCATACGGATTGCTTCCAAACGCTGGACCTGCCCCTAATTCATGATTACGAACAAGGATGGTCGTATTGTTTGGACCTTCAAAAGCTGCCATTCCATCAAATCCACCCGGGATTTTTGTCCCGTTAGACATTAGCTCTCCCTCTTCAGAGATAATTTTGTAATGAAAACCTTTTGGAAGGTCGAGAATTCCATTCGGATCCGGAACCAAAGGACCATAACCACCAAAACCGCTGGTTGGATTATTCGTTGTATCCGCAAATGCTTTTGAACCAAGTGCTAATACCCCTGTTGACCCCAGTGTAAGGGCAAGTGTACCCATTCCTCCCGCTTTTAAAAAGTCTCTTCTGTTCAAGCAGTTTTTAGAAGTTTCATTATTCACAGACTATCTCTCCTCAACTATTAATTATGAATCTAGTAATAGATTAAATTAATAGTTTTAAAGGAAAATAGGATTTTTGTAAAAATTCAGTGAATTAATGATAAGGAATTGTAAATAGGTCTTAGCTCCAAGAGAAGAGCGCTTATGAAAAAATCCTAATCGTAAATAACAAATAATAATAAAATGACTACATCCTCTTAATAAGGAAGTAGTCATATTTAATTTCTCTCTATTTTTCCGACAATGCTTTTAATGCTTTTGCCTTAAATCCGCATTGCTCCATCGCTTCAGCAAGCTCTGCTCTTAATTGAACTTCATCATAATCCACTAATTTTTTCCCCGCAACCACTTGCTTCCCAGCGATAAATACGTCTCTAACATTACCAGCATTAGCCGAGTACACTAGTGCAGAATAAGGATCAAAAATAGGAAACATATTGACTGAATCGGTTTCAACTAGGATGAAATCTGCTTGTTTCCCTGCCTCAATAGAGCCAATTTGCTTCTCCATACCTATAACTTTCGCTCCTCCGCATGTGGCTAACTTTACAATTTCTTCAGCTGGAAAGGCGCTGCGATCCTGTAAAAACGTTTTATGAAAATTGGCAAACAATCGCATTTGGCTGAATAAGTCCAAGGTATTCCCGCTGCTTGGCCCATCTGTTCCCAGCCCAACTGTTACACCAGCAGCTAATAAATCCTGAACACGGGCTACCCCTTTAGCAGATTTAGTATTAGCACCGATACAATGCGCAACCTTTACATCATACTTCTTCAACACCTCAATATCATGGTCTGACAAATGAATACAGTGGGCAGCAATTAGCCTTGGACTTAATACGCCAATCTCCTCTAAAAATTCAATCGGACTTTGATTGTATTCTATACGATACTTTTCCATTTCAAAGTCCATTTCACTAACATGCATCATCCATGGCACATCGTACTTTCGAGACAAAGCGTCGGCCTGCTGGACGACTTCAATTGTATTAGAATAGGGGGCATGTGGTGCTACTGAGGCTTGAATTCTACTATTCCCTTGCCATTTCGGTAGAAATCGTTGAGCATACTGTAAACCACCCATTGGCTCTGGCACATCAACTGTTACTGTGTCTATGACTGTTTCTGCTAAGATACTGCGGCTATGCATTTCTTCTGCTGCCTCTGCCAACTGTTGTTCAAAATAATACATATCAAAGAATGTCGTCACACCGGCAAGCTGCATTTCAGCAATGGCATATTTTGCGCTCGTGTACGCAAGCTGTTCATTCATACATTCATTTTCTAACGGAAATAAAAAGCGGTGTAAACGGTCTGGATAGTCATCCCCTAATGAACGAAACGGAATCATGCCAATATGTGTATGTGTATTGACCATGCCAGGTAACAAAATTGCCCCTCTGGCATCAATACATTGATCATAGGCGATGTCAATTGGCAGTGAATCCATCGTGCCAACATCTAAAATTTTCTCGCCATCCACTAATATATAGCCGTTCGGGAACTGCTCCATCTGTTCATTGATTGTTAATATCCAGGCATTTTTAATCACAATTTTCAAATTTGTTCACCCTCAATTAGCGGGATGATCATTTGAGATCGCACATTCATCATCCCTTTGTCTGTAATTTTGATAACAGGTGAAACCGGCAGAGATAATGTCGAGAAGGACATAATTTCATTGCTGTTGCGGTAGCCTAGCCTACTCATCGCTTGACGAACTTCCATCAATTGCGCACCTAGTTCTTGTATTGGTGCGTCACTGATAATACCGCCCACTGGCAATGGGCAAACTGCTTGAACCTCCCCGCCTTGTACCACAACATATCCGCCGTGCATATCCAATAATTGTTTTTGCGCGGCTATTATATCTTCCAGGCTTGTTCCCATTACCATTAAATTATGATGATCATGAGCCCATGTAGTGGCGACAGCTCCTTTTCTATATAGAGCTTTATCAACAAATCCGTAGGCAATGTCACCTGATTTCCCATATCGTTCCATCACAACAATTAAGGCTAACCCGCTATTCTCCCAATCTAAAAATCCATCTGCGACCCTAACTTCTTGCTGTACGTGTTCAGTAAATGTACCCACTTCCGAAATTTTAATTACGTTGACTACAGCCTTTTCAGAAACCTTCACCTTAAAACGTAAATCCTCTGCCGTTAATGCCCTGCAATTCAAAGAATGATAGAAGTGTTCTGGAAAATTAGGTTTCACAGCCGGATACTTGATTTCATCTCCTTGTGTATAGACTAATTTCCCATCCTTATAGACCGCCCCAATTTCAAAGCTTTCAACATCATTGAGCAAGAGAAAATCAGCTTTAAAGCCCGGAACAATCGCACCTCGGTCCTGAAATCCCATTCTTCTTGCAGGCGTATAAGTAGCGCAATAGATAGCCTGTTCTGCTGGCATTCCGGAGAAAATAGCCAATCGAACGTTGGCATCCAAATGTCCTTCCAACAGGTCGTCCGCCATCACATCATCCGTAATGATGGCCATATATTCATAGAAATCATTTTCAACAACAACGCTGATGTTTTCAGGGGTAATTGATTTCTTTTGAAATTCTAAAAACATTCCATTGGTGATTTTCTCATAAATGGATTCGGGCGATTGATGGGTATGATCAGCCGTTATACCTGCATATAAGAACTTTGATAATTCTAATCCCGAAACCCGCGGAACATGTCCTTCTAAAGGCATAAGCGGCCTTTCCGCTTGAACTGCACGTAAAATCTCCCGAATCAAAGAATTGGGTTCATTAACAATGCCATTAAAGTTCATCGCCTCCCCTAGTGCCATTACTTTCGGATGCTTCAAGAGCTGTTTCACTTCTTCAACACCAATAAAACCGCCAGTTGTTTCTAATTCTGGTGTCGTCGACGGAACAGAGGAAGGGATCGCATAGAAAATATCCATGGCACTTGGCTGGGAAAAGAACGCCTCCAGCCCTTCCATACCAAACACATTCGCAATTTCATGGGCATCAGCGATAACCGTTGTTACTCCGTGGGTTAACACTGCTTCTGAAAAAATAGAAGGGGAAGTCATTGAACTTTCAATATGCATGTGAATATCCATTAAGCCAGGAATCAAATACTGATTTTTCGCGTCAACTACTTCTGCTGCCTGACAATCATCTATTTCGTCCGCAGTTATATAGTAAAATTTATCCTTAACAATAAATACATTTTTCTTTTCAAACCTTTTGGAAAAAGTATTAAAAACTTGAGCATTTACAATTGCTAAATCGACTTTCATTTATATTCCCCCGCCCTCTGATTCCTTTATAAAAGAGAAAAAGGCCAAGAATTATCCTTAGCCCTTCTCCTTACTATCGTTTCTATTTATTCAAAATTCGATTCCATTGATTAATCCAAGATTCAAGGTTTTTATTTACGAATAAAGAATCCACTTTGTTTGTACGTTCTGCCACATCACCATACGTTTTATTTTTAGCCGTTTCTTCGTCTAGTACTACATTTTTATTAGTTGGAGCTTCATTTAGAGACACAGCTGTTTTTTCTTGAACTTCCTGGCTTAATCTCCAATCGATATACTTATAGGCCAAGTCCTTATTTTTAGAGTTTTTGTTGATGTTGATTGTGTTAAAGTTTGCATAGGTTCCAGATTCCGGAACAACATAGGCTACATCTGGATTGGATTCTGTAATAATCGGAACAGCAAAGTCACCGACAACAGCCGCTGCAATTTCTCCTGATTGGAACATGTTGGCTAAATCAGAAGATTTGCTATACGTTTTTACAACGTTTGGAGCTAAATCAGTGATTCCTTCAAATGCTGCTTTTCCATTATCAGTTGTAAGGTCAACATTCCCGTGACTACTTGCTACATATAGCATCGCTGGACCAAATGTGGTAGTAATGTCCGGAATGGAAATTTTCCCTTTTAAAGAAGAATCCCATAGGTCATCCCATTCCTTAATTTCTTTACCTGCTGTCTGTTTATTATAGACAATTCCGATACTGTTCAGCGTGTAAGCTGGTCCAGAACCATCCTCAGCTAATTCTTTTGCACTATCGATTAAGTTGTCCATATTTGGAACCTTTGAGCTGTCGATTTTTTCAAATAAATCTGCTGATACACCATCAGCCGCATTTGATTGCGACAATTCAATTACATCAACCGTTGAGTTTGGATTGCTTTTCAATTTTGTCAAACGCTCAGAGCTTGTACCAGTTTCTAACACAATGTCTACATTGTATTTTTCTTCGAATGGTTTGAAAACATCTTCTTGCATTTTATCTTCTTCCAAACCAAAAGTGGAGATGACCAATGTCTGTTTTTCCTTACTCGCATCTTTGTCGCCGCCGCCTCCGCATGCAGCCAGTATACCAGCAGATACTAAAGTTAAACTTACTAAACCTAATTTCTTTTTCATTTTGTTCTCCCCTTTTCTTGGATGTTTTAAACTATGATTAGTTTGTGAGATGGCATGGATAATGTAACTTCGTCTCCAACTTGATAGACCACATCATCTGTTTTATTTGCGAGTAATTTGCCAATAGGTGTTTCGACTTCATATTGGTAGGACTTGCCAAGGAACGTACGAACTTTTATAATCCCTGACACCATATTATTTTCAGTTTGTTTACTATTTCTTGTTATCTCGATATCATCCGGACGAATGGTTCCCGTATGCTTTCCAGGCTCCCAATCACGAGTACTATGGAAAACTGTTCCATCAATAGCTTTATAGTTCCATTCTTCTGTTGGTGTTAATTCAAAGAAGTTCTCAAACCCGATAAAACGGGCCACGAACTCCGTTTTTGGATTATTATAAATTTCTTCAGGTGTGTCGAACTGTTCGATTACGCCTTTATTCATAACAGCAACTCTGTCTGAAATCGAGAAACATTCCTCTTGATCATGCGTTACAAACACGGATGTAATGCCTAATTGCCTTTGGATCCGTTTAATTTCGATACGCATTGCCAAGCGTAATTTTGCATCTAAGTTGCTTAATGGTTCATCTAATAATAATAATTTTGGTTCGATGACTAAGGCGCGCGCTAAAGCTACACGTTGTCTCTGTCCGCCTGAAAGTTGTTTGGGATAGCGGTCCCCCAGCTCTTCTAAGCCTGTAATCGCTAAAATATCTTTTACCTTTTTTTCTATGGAATTCTTTTTTTCCTTGCGTAGTTTTAAGCCGAACGCCACATTTTCCTTAATCGTTAGATGTGGAAACAATGCATAGCTTTGGAATACCATTCCAAATTCACGTTTATGAACGGGCACCTTTGTTAGGTTTTGTGTGTCAACAAGAAACTCACCATCATTAGGCTCAATTAAGCCGGCAATAACACGTAAAGTGGTTGTTTTCCCGCAGCCTGATGGTCCTAACAAGGAAACCAATTCGCCCTTTTCAATTGATAAATTTAAATCTTTTAAAATATTGGCTTTGTTGTCATAACTCACACGAATATCTTTTAGTTCTACATAGGACATAATGCTGTTTTACCCCCTTCGATGTTAACATCCTGGTTGTTCCTATGAAATACTTGCTAACCCTAGTGTCTTCTCAATAACATACATAAGGACAATCGTACCAAGCATTAAAATAACTGATAAAGCAGATACAGATGGATCATAGTTATATTCGATATAATTCATTAAGCTAGTTGGCAGCATTGTTACACCTGGTCCTGATAGGAACTGAGATACAGGTATATTGTTGAAGGAATTAATGAATGCCAACATGAAGGAAGCAAAAATTCCAGAAGTAATGTTCGGTAATACCACTTTTATAAAAGCTTGTAATTTTGTGCACCCTAACGTCCACGAAACTTCTTCAATTGAAAAATCAAGCTGTTCAATTGTTGAACCAACCACCCGGATAACGTAAGGCAGGCAAATCAAGAAATGACCTAAAAATAAACCTTGGATGATAGGAAATTGAAACTTAATGACTATAAATTGATACATAGCATATCCAACAACCAAGCCAGGTACAATTGTTGGAGAAAGGAAAAAACTCTTAATCCAATTTCGTCCAAACACCCTGTGACGTGCCAAAGAATAAGCAGCTGGAACACCAATAATTAATGCCAAGAGAGTCGCAAAAAATGCTACTTGCAGACTAAGAAAGAAGCTGTCCATAAATGCTTCATTGTCAAATACCTTACTATACCAATCAAGGGTAAAACCTTTAATCGGAAATTGAATAGTAGAGTTGGTTCCAAAAGAGGTCACTATGATAATGAACAAAGGAACTAACAAAAATGCAAAAACTAGGCCAGCAAAAATTTTTAAACCGATATTTTTACGCACTCGCCTCACCTCTTTTATCCATGCGTCCCGCAATCCAACTGAATAACTTCATAACGATTAAAGTCGCCACAATCATAATCAAAGCAATGACACTTGCACCTTGCCAGTTTCCTAGTGCAGTTGCATTTTGATATAAAAAGGTAGCTAACATGATGTTTCGATTTCCGCCTAATAATTGCGGGGTTGTATAAGCAGTCAAACTTCCTGTGAACACTAAAATACTGCCAACAATAATCCCCGGTACACTTAATGGCAGGATAACCTTCACAAAGGCAATCAAGCGATTGGCACCTAACGTTTCTGCTGCTTCCATAATTTCAGAATCAATGTTCTCTAAAATTCCCACTAACGTAATGACCATTAATGGCAAGAAGAGATACACAGAGCCGATGACAATGGCGAATTCTGTATAAAGCATCGTAAGCGGCTTAGAAAGTAAGCCAATATTCATCAAAGCATTATTTAAAATACCGTCTTGTCCCAAGATTGTAATCCACGCAAAACTCCGCACAACCGAATTCGTTAACAACGGAAACAATGTGATCGACATTAATAGACCGCGCCATTTTTTCGGACTTTGGGAAATGTAGTAGGCAGTTGGAACTCCTAACACTACACAAATCAGTGTTGCAATCAGTGAAATCTTTATCGTCCGCCAAAAAATACCAAAATTATACTCATCCAAGAAGAATGAAGTGTAATTTGAAAAGGTAAACCCTCCATTAAAGAATGTTGGGAAAATGGTTGAGATAAGAGGTAACACCAAAAATAAAATCAAGAGAATCAATCCTGGAGCCAAGATGAGATAAGGTACTCTTCGCTGCGTCATATCTGGCCTCACTTTCCAATATAAAAAAGTATTATTGATGGTGATTAACACCATTCTGGATTCTGTTTTATTTATCTCTTACACTTCTACGATTATAAAGAATAAAAGACTATTTGGCAACCCAAAAAGCGAATATTATTTTTTGTTTATAATTTAATGTTCGTGAATTGGCGAATAAATTTCATGTAACGCCAATTTTTGTTTACATATAATCCGTTTTAACGAATGTTCGAGCAAAAAAAAAAAAAAAAAGACTGTGAATGATAGTCTCATCATTCACAGTCTTACGATCGCTTTATTCCTCAACTGCTACTGTTTTCTTTCGTCTAACCAAAGCAGTAATCCCAATGCCCATTATTCCGAATAGCCCAATTAACGAGCCTGCAAACAATGGTTTATTTTCATAAAACTTCACTAAAGCAGTCTTCTCGGCAATTTCAAACGGAATGACTGTAGTGGTTTTATTTCCTGCATCATCTACCGCTGTCACTTCCACTTCATACGAATTAATTTCTGAGAACGTTGACGTGAAGACGGCAACACCATTCTCATCGGCTGTTTCATCAAAGTTATGCAGCTTGCCATTTACCAGAATGGATTTGATTGTATCGCTAGGATTATCAAGGCGAATCGCTGCTTTAACAGCTTCGAAGTATTGCTCATTCTGCTTAATTCCATCGTAAATGACCTTTGGAGCCTTTTTATCAATAATAAACTCGACACTTAATTGCTTAATATTACCTGCCTTATCCTTTACCTCAAAGAACAAAACATGCTTACCTTCAGAAGTAATTGGATCGCCGATTTTATATTCCTTGCCATCCAAGGTTAGGGCAATGATGTCATATTCGTTCAAATCCTCAATTAACAGATCAGGTATTAAATCCTTGTTAAAATACTTGTTCGAGACAGGTTCTTTGAATTTAATAACTGGTGATGTTTTATCAATCGTAAAGACAATGGTTCTCGTACTTACATTGTTTGCTAAATCTGTTACAGTTGCTTTGAAAACATAGTCTTTTTCCAACTCAAGTTTTGTTCCGTTTTTATAAGGTGCACCATTTAACAATACAGATGTTCTGCTTGCATCTAAGTGAATATCAGAATAAGTCACAATAGGCTCGAGATTCTCATTAAAGAATCCATCAAGTATACCGGAAATGGATAATGCCGGTTTTGTCGTATCTATGATAAAGTTGATCTCCAATGTTGTTTCATTCCCCGCTTTATCCCGAGCCACGACTTGAAAGTGATATTCCATTTCCTTCGATGCAGTCGGAGCCGTTCTGCCAGCATTCTCACCGTTTAATGTAACGGAAACGATTGTATCATCCTTCTGATCTAGAGCAAATTCCGGTGTGAAAATTTCGTTTATATATTCACCGTCTTTAATAACTCTCGTTTGACCTTTAAATTTAGGGGTAATGACTGGTTTTGTCTTATCTATCGTGAAGCTCACTTGCTGCGTGAAGCTATTTCCAGCTTTGTCTGTAGCTTCTACCAAGACATGATAGTCTCCCTCTTGACTAAAATTGTGACTAAGCGACGCCGTGTTATTGCTGACAGAGAAGCCGCCGGCATTATATTGAGCACCATCTCTTGTAACTGTCATTTTGTTAATGTCTAAGTTTACATCACGAATGGTGACATTAACCCGCTTGTCCTCATTGTAATACGTATCTTGATTGACACCCGTAATTTCAATAGCTGGTCTTGTTTTATCAATCGTGAATGTCCTGTTAACAGTGACAGGTCCATTGCCAGCCTTATCTGTCGATTTGACAAGGATTTCATACAACCCATCATCGGCAAAATTATGGGCAATGGAAGAAAGCTGTTTTTCATTTGTAAGAAACGGACCCAAATCATATGGCTTATTATCTTTTGTTACCGCTAGTTCAACTTTATTGGTTGAAAAATTCTTTTCATTGACGGATACTGTTACATTTTTGTTCGCTGGGTTAAAGGAGTGATCATCCACGCCCTCCACTTTTACAACAGGCTTTGTTGAATCAATAATAAAACTAATTGGTCCATGGACGCTTTTTCGGTTCGCCTTATCAGTTGATTCCAACGTCACGGTATAATTTCCTTCTTCTTTAAACGTGTAGCGTAGTGCACCTTCTGTTATATAGCTTAGAGCAATATCACCAATACTATAAGGCTCCCCATCTTTTAACACGATGAGTTTTGTATTGGATATGTCGATGTTAGTATCTTTTACCCAAAATGATGCAGTCGTACTTTGGTAATTCTGATCATTCTCAATACCATCAGTTGCTAATAGCGGATTATTCGTATCAATTGTAAAGGTTACAGATTTTTCATCTGCGGTGTTTCCAGCTGCGTCTTCTGCAATCACTTTGATGAAATATTCGTAGTCATCTTTAAAATTATAGGTGAGACTTGATATCTCCGCGAAGTTTCTCCACTCACCGATCCAAACACTTTTACTTTCATTGGTCACTGGATTTTTTTCGATTACCTCAAACTGAACCTTGTTGTTAGCAAAATTATGTTCATTCACATTGATTGATACATTTTTGCTCTCAGCGTCGTAGGATTGATCCTTCACAGTTGAGTTTGTTTTCAGATCAATAATATCGATTACCGGTTTTACTGTATCGACCGTAAATGATAACTTCGTGTCGGAGGCTTTGTTTCCAGCCTTGTCTTCTGCACTTACTGTAATCTGATAATCTCCATCTTCAGTAAATTTCAGTGCGAGTTCGGATTTTTCAGCTTTATTCACAAACGTTTCTTTTTTTAGACTATCATCTTTCTGAACTGTTACGGTGACATTGTTTGTTTCATAGTAGTATTCATTAACCCCGATGATAACCTCACCGCCTTTAACAAAAGCACCTTCGTTAATACCAGTAATATCAATTTTTGGTGCAGTTCTATCGATAGTAAACTCTATCGTTTTAGAACTTACTTTTCCAAATCTGTCTTCTGCGGTTACTTTAAGTTGATAGATTCCTTCCTCTGTGAAAGATAGGTCCATTTCACCGTAATAAAGCCACTTTAAGTAATCATAGATGTTCCAGTTGCCAGGTTTGATTTCGGTGACCTGACTACCATTTGTTCTTGTCATTTCAAGGGTTGTTTTGTTTTTATCAAACGTGAAATCATTGACGGTCACAGTAACATCGACTTTTTCACTATTGTAATGTGCCTGATGTTTAACACCTTTAAAATGAATATCTGGTTTACCCATATCAATTGTAATTGTTTTCGTTAAAACACTTTTATTTTTAGCTTTATCTGTAGATTCTACTGTTATTTCATAGACTCCATCTTCTTTAAACAAATGTTCCGTTGCAACGTTTTCTCCGTCTTGAACCAATGGATCAATTTTATACTCTTCTCCATTTTTCTTTACAGATACATTGTAAAACTCATGATGCTTATCGGTTATCGCTATTTTTACTGTTTTCTCGCCATCAACCACTATTTCATCTTCGGCCATCACCGTACCATCAAGAGTAACCACTGCTTTTGGGTGGGTATTATCAATTGTAAAAGAAACTGATTTTGCTGGTGCAGCTTTTCCTAGCCTATCGGTTGAAGTGAGGGTAATCTTATATTTTCCTTCAGCGGTAAAGGTATGTTTTGCCTCCGCTTTTGATTCTGTTACGCTATTTAATTGAATTAATTCTGGATATGCTGCTCCGTCTCTCTCCACTTTTAAACTAGTTTGAGTTAAATCTAGGGTTAAATCTTCAACTGATAGTGTTACTTCCTTTTTACTTTTATCGGAGTTGAAAAATTCCTCAGCATTCACCCCAGTGATATCAAGTGCGGGCGCAGACTTATCGATAATAAATTTTATACTTTTAGCTGCGGTATTCCCGGCTTTATCTGTAACGTTTAATTCAAGTGTATAAACACCTTCCTCGGTGAAAGGATGTTTTTTGTAAGCTTCTTCCCCCGAATAGGTTGTCACTTGGTTTCCTGCCGTTACTTTAAGTTCGGTTAGACTTTCATCGACATTCGCATCTGTGACACTGATTTCGGCTTCTTTTGATTCACGGTATTCACCTTGATCAGTAACACCATTAATGGCAAGTGCTGGTGCTGTTTGATCAATTGTAAAACTTGTAACCCCTAACTGATGTCCTGGATCAATATTTTGCCGATCTTTCACTGTAACACTTACCTTGTAAGCCCCATCCTCCGTTAGCGAAAGGACAGCATTTTTACCTTTTCTCTCGAAATTTTTCACTTCTGTTATCTTCTCGCCATTAATGGTTTTCTCAATTGTCGCACTTGCATCATAAATGAGAATGTCGCTTTCAACTTTTAGCTCAACTTGTTTATAAAAACCACTGTCGTTTTTATCTTTTATTGTTAATCGTGGACCTTGTTTCACGATTCCAAAATTTACTTTTGTTGGGTCACTTTTATTTCCTGCTTTATCAGCGGCAACAATTGTCACTTCATAGAACCCAGTATTATCGAGGGTGAGGAACGTTTCATTCTCATTCCATTCAGGTGCTTGTGTAGGTTCGTAGGCAATCCCATCTTTTAAAATTGAAATCGTATCCTTTCCAGGAATGAAATTGCTGTCCGTTACTTTTATACTCATCGAGACTGGCTTGTTCGTAAACTCTCCGTCTTTAAATCTTCCACTTTCGAACCAAGATGTAACATTCACTACAGGTTTAACTGCATCTCGATTTATGGAAAATGTATTGGTTGAAGCAGGGATATTCCATGAATTGTCTTCAGCAAATTCCACACTTACATGTAACCTGCCCTCGGGACTATCATGCTGTAATGGAATCGTAACCAAATATTCTCCTAAAAAACCTAACTCCGGATCGTTTATTCCCTCAATTTTTGCTGTTGTGATTTCACTGCCTTGATATGCAGCTTTAACAGCAAACGGTGCTTCTGTCTCCGTAATCCATTCACCCTGACTGCTATTCTCAAAGTCTTCCTTTAAATCTACCTTAAAGGTAATGCTGTCTTTATTCGTCATCCAGTCGGGCTGGTCCATTGACTCCATATCCCATTTGTCATCATTAAACACAATATATCGCTTTGCCCCATCCAGCGAAAATGCATTTGTGCTAAATACGAACACTGAAATAAGCAAAAGGCTAATCGTTAATGTCCAGATGACGTTCTTTCTACTTTTGTACCTTTTGGCTAACCTATCTGCCATTCTACTAAACTCCCCTTAGATGATCGTGGTGGAATGAACAACGATCACGTCTACTTCTTTTTTGAAAAAATCTTCTTCCTCTACTAATAATGAAGTTTCCTCTATATCCGCCGATAAAACTGTCGTTTCCTCAAAGTCAGCTGTTAACAAAGAGGTGTCTTCGATATATCCATCACCAAGTAAGGCTGTTTCCTCAACCTCACTGCTCATAAGTTCCGTCTCTTGACTAGCTGCTGCCTCCCCGGCATACTGCTTTTTTAACATAATCTCTTTTGTCAGCCGCTGTTCATTTGATTCATCCTGGATCTTTTTCTTTTTATGTAATCTTTTCCGAAGGCTAATACCTGATAAGTCCTCAACTACTTGCGCTATACCCATTTTGCTGTAGAGAATAATCGAAATGATCAAGGTAATGATCGTACCGGCCATTCCCCCATAAAGCATAATCTGGTACTCCATTATCCTACCCCTTCCTACTTAATACCGAGGTTATCAAACCTCCTTACTAGCTTTTTAAAAGCTTCATCCTCTCCAGCTCCATCCAGCGTTTTTACTTGTTCATAAACCTGCTCGGCAGCTTGATAATTTCGGCTTCCATCGTCTTTACTTTGTTCGGTATCTAACAATAAATTACCGAGTTTAACATATGCATCAATACTTTCGGGATATTTTTTTATCGCATTTTGAAATTGCTCAACCGCTCGGGTTGGCTCACCCATTTCTTGATAGATGACACCTATTTTCACGACTATTTCTTCTTCATTACTCGCATTTAAATCCAAAAGGTTCTGATAATGTTGTATGGCATTCTCGTAATCCTGTTTTGCACTTTCTTTATCTTTTGAATTAACACCTCTACTGTAGAAAGCCTGTGCTAACTTTTGCTCAAAATCCAATTCATACTTGATTAATAAGTTCTCATTTTCGACTAAACGGAGAACTTCATAGGCTTTTTCAACAATTTCAATTGCTTTTGTATTGGCATCAGAAATTTGTCCTTTATACGAGATATAGATATTCGCTAAGGAATTATAGTTATCAACTTTCTTACGTTCATTTGGCAGCTGGTCATTGAACTTTTCAAACTCAAGCAGACTTTCGGAGAACTTTTTATAGTCAATATTCATCGAAATCATCGTTGTCGATAATGCCTGATAATACTGTGCATCTGGAATTACTTCGGGATCGACTTGATTAAAATGCTTTAACGCCTCCGAGTAGTTACGTTTGATATCAAAATAGGTCATCCCCATTTTAAAGCGGACTTCATCATTTTCATGGATATCTCCGTACTCATCCTCGATATAGGCTTCTATCTTTGCTAATCCCGTATCGGTCTCATTTCGATTGCTATATAAATCTAGTAAATTGATATATGCTTCTGCCCGGGATTTGTCGACTGTCGTAATCGCTTTTTCTAACATTTCAATTGCTTTCTTATCCTCGCCATCCATCAAATATACCGAGCTATCATTAACCAAACTCATATAATCCTGGAATTGCGTATTTTTCACACCTTTATAGCCAAACACTGTTGTTGTCATAAAGGCAAGACACAAGACGACTGGTACTAGAAAGATTGAGAGCTTCTTGCGCAGCTTATTTTTATACCCTTCTGTCAGCTTGTTAATATTCTCAAGGTCATAAGATAGCTCACTGCAGCTTTGATAGCGGTTGGCTGGTTCCGCCTGTGTCGCCTTATTAATAATATGCTCAAGGCCTTCAGGCAGGGTTGGATCCCAATGACGGATTGGCTTAAGCTCAAAAGGCGGTTCATTTAGACTCTTACCGGTGACAAGATGATACAAGGTTACCCCTAAGCTATAGATATCCGTACGCGTGTCCGTCTGTTTGCCTGACATTTGCTCAGGTGCGGCATAGGATTTCGTTCCTAAATTGGTCGTATCCGTAGAACTCTCGGTCTTGAATTCTCTTGCGATTCCAAAATCAATCAGTTTAATTTTCCCTTCAGGGGTAAGCATAATATTATCTGGTTTCATATCCCGATAAATAATCGGGTAGGGCTTCCTCGTATGTAAGTACTCTAAAACTTCACTTAACTGCCTAGCCCAATCAATTACCTGAATCGCTGAAATCGTCTTTTCACGCTTCAGTTTCTCTTTTAAAGACTCGCCCTCGATATAGTCCATGACCACGTAGATATCGCCTTCAGATTCGATAATATCGTAGATTTTTGGCAGCGCCCCATGATCGAGAACTTTGAGCATATTCGCTTCGACAATCAAGCTGTTGATTAGAAGTTCGTTATTACTAGACGCGCGTTTCCGTATATCCTTTACGACTAATGATTTGTTCAGCCTGTTATCCATCGCCAGATAAACGATGCTCATACCGCCGCGGCCAATTTCCTTTAATATTTCATATCTTTCATCGATTACTGATCCAATTTCTATCAAGCAAAACGCCCCCGCTGCTTACAAAACTTTTGCTGCTACAACCGAAATATTATCTACTTCTTTCCTTGCCTTTACTAACTCTACTAACTGAACAACTTTACCTTTTAACTGCTGATTGTTCTTTATCGTTTCTGGTTTGAGATCCAGCGCTAACTCTTCCTCCGTGATTTGATGGTAAAATCCATCCGAACATAACATAAACACCGTGTTTGGTTGAACATCACCCTTTGAAAAATCAACCTCAATCTCCTTTGCAGCACCGACACATTGCAGCAGCACATTTCGGCGCGGGTCGTATTTAGCCTGCTCTTCTGTAATATTCCCACGGGCCACTTCCCTCGCTACTAATGTTTGATCCTTTGTTAGTTGGTTTAAAGAGTCAGAAATCCTGTAGGCACGGCTATCCCCGATTTGTGCAATATAATATTTTCGGTGGACGATTAACAAGGCTGTCAAGGTTGTCCCCAATTTCACTTTTCTTGTCTCGCCGTAGTTGAGTATTTTCTCGTTCAATTGTTTGATGCACTTTTCTAATTCTGAGAAGATTTCTTCCTCGATGTGCGCTGAGTGGGAGAGTATTGGCATTTCGGCATCGAACCACTCTGCCATTCCTCTAATTACCGTCGCACTTGCCAGCTCCCCGTGCGACAAGCCGCCCATCCCATCACAAACAATGAAAAGGCCGACTGAACCTTTCGGAGTGTTAGCTGTCTTTAGCAATAAGGCATCTTGATTTGTCTTCTTTTTGATACCTACATCCGTATGGTGCGCTGTTAAGAATGCCATTGGCTAACCTCCTTTTTTAAAATAACTTGAAAACAAACTCCTGATTAGCAAGTTTAATACGGTCCTCGTGTTTAATCTTAGTCCTTTCATTTGGGGACAGTTTGACTCCGTTAAGATAGCTGCCATTTTTTGAATGTTTATCAATTAAAAAATATTCTCCATCAGAGGTAACCAATTCTGCATGGATCCGCCCAACCACTTTATTGTTCGAAGCATAATCAGCTTGTTCAGGGTCTCTTCCTATTCTAAAAACATCTTTCGTTACGACGATTTTAGCACCGGTTTCCACCTCTAAAAGGAATGGCTTTGGCAAACGCCCATTGTCTATCCCTAATGCTGTGGTACCTTCTTCATACTCGTCCAGTTCATTAAAGGTCCCTAAAACTGTCGTCCCCTCATCCGCGAGTGCCAATGCACGCGTGATTAATCCTGGACTGTAAAAGTTGGAGTTCTTTTGCGTGACAGCGTCGTTTTCCTCTCCGCATCCGCCTGAAAACTCAGTCAGTTTTTCTTTAAACTCTTGCAGCTGGAATACCCGCGGACTCGCTAGGTAATTATGAAGCTTGATAAAAAACTGTAAATCGTCATTTTCATCATAGGATGTGGAAGCGATTAATTCTTTAAAAAATCCATTCATTGATACCTTTTCAAAGACATTATCTTTTATGGGAAGGCACATAAATACTAATCTATTTGAAAAGTGATCAAGAAAAATATGTTTCTTGTCTAGTAAAATGTTTTCGAAATCTACACCGCTTTTCACTAACTCCGTCAAACTGTCGACAATGTTTACTAAATGAGTTATCAACTGTTCTTTCGTAAGCGTCCCTGAAAAAAGCTTCTCCAAATCAGTTTTCATCCTAATCCTCTCCATCTCTAGGGTATCCACACTAACCGTTATTCCTAGCTCCCAAAAGGGTGTCGTTCCTAACTCTCCTCTAAAAAGAGAGTTAGGAACAATACAATCTGCAGGCTTATTTAAATGCACTCGCGTTGCTGTTGATTGCGGATTCTGTTGAGTTATAGGCATTTACAGTTTGATCTAAAAATTTTGCATAGCTGTCAACAATTTCACGGAAGTTATCAAACTTTGGTGTAAGTGCATTGAAATTATTTCGAATCGTATTTGATGCATCACTATTCCATGAATTAGCTAATGCATTCATTTCTCTTTTCATCTCATCCAATCTGCCTGTTAATTGTTGGTTTAAATTACGGATTTGATTGGCTGTACTGCTAACCTCATTTAGAGATATTTTGATTCCTTCTACTGCCATGGTTTCCACCTCACATTCACATTAAGACTCTATTAGTTAGTTAGTTAAACGTCTCGCTCCATTAATGACCTCATTTTGAGTGTCACGATAAGTGCGGGCACTTACTTTCAAGAATTCAGAGTATTGTTTCATTAAGTTAGTCATCTGATTGAAATCATCCATAAACCCTTTAATCTGATTAACATAAGCCAAGTTATCAGTACCCTGCCAAGCAGCCTGCATCCCTTCAACCTCGCTGAAAAGAGCTTTATAAATTCGTTCATAATCAGCCGATTGCTGGTCAATCTTTGCTGCAGCAGTATCTAGCTTTGCTGGATCAACTGTGATTGTTCTTGCCATTTTTCTCACCTCCTTTAAAGTGCGATCCATGCTGGATCGACTAGATTTTCCTTAATTCATACGAAACCTTACGATACTTATTCGCAGCCTGCTGCAGGCTTGAGGCACTCTTCATTGAGCCAATTCCTTTAAACTCTCGGCCAATATCATGTGATATTTCCTCTAACTCTCTAGCAATCTCATTTATTTCTGCAATAATACTACTAACCTTACTTTGAACATATTTATCCATTTCTTTCCCCCGAATCACTACTATTGGATCGACCGTGCTTTATTCACTAAAATGGACTCTGTTCTTTCTAGCAGATTTCTTACTGTATTTAGGTAGGTAATATTTTGGTTTAATCCGGTGTTAAACGATGTTAGAATATCTGCTTTCAACACGTTGTCCAGCCCGAAGAGTCCTGCTTCTAAATACAAATCATCTATTCTATTATTCAAAGCACTCGTCTTTCGCTTTATCGCTTCCAGTCTATCTGCATAATAGGACAATCTATGTAAATCCACCTTAAGATATGGTTCGACAGCGAAGCTTGTTCCTAAAAAGGCACTGACTTTCCTGTTGAGATGCCGTTTCGCCGATTTTTTTACGGAACTGAAGAAACTTTTTAGATCATTGATTACCTTAGTGGTGACATTCTTCAATCCAGAGATGAACGCTACACAGCCATCAATCACAAGTTTCGCTGCCGCCTCCATGCCTTTCCAAGTAGCATGAATAACTATTAATGCTGCGTTTGTTATAGCTAAAGCTACCTTATAGGCTTCTCTTACTCCATTTACGGCATAAACAATTGCATACTTAATTACCTCTGGATTAATATCATTAGGTGAATGTATTGATCCTTTTTGAGACTTTTCAAACGAGCCATTGAAGAAGTCTACACTCGTTTCATAATGTGGATAAAATGGATCATCATAGTCATCTTTATTAATCGCAACTGTCTTATCCACATAAGGTGCAAACCCTAGATCATGTACAAAGTCACCTTCATAGGCAATAAAATCAAATTTTTTACTTTTTAATGCTTCTTGTTGTTCTTCGGTTAAACTAGGCCAAAATAATGGAGCACCGTTGACCACATAGCCACTAGGGTTATCAGCTAAGTTATTTACAAAAACATATGAAGCTAAATTTCCACCCTTTGAATGACCAACTATTAACTTTTCTCCCATTGCACCCTTTACAAATTCCTCATAGAAGTGATTGGCTTCCTTTTGCTGACGAATTTCATTTCCAATCCCCGCAGATCCATTTGATACCCAATCTGTTTTAAAATGGTCCCAATTTGTAGGATCTTCACTGCCGCGGTAAACCGCTGCTGCATTACCTGTTTTGTCACCCCATGCATAGCCAACAAAGCCTGATTCCGACTCGCCGCCCATATTTGGATTGTTGTTCTGATATCCCTGGAGAGTAACCTCAGCCAACCTGGAGTTTTCGAATCTATCGGAAGTAAAATACTCCTCAAGCTTGATTCTTCTGGCCTCTCCGCCGTTGTTCGTAGTTCGCATTGCTTCTTCCCATATTTCCTTAACACTCAAGCCTGTTAAATCGCCTGGTAAGTCAAAATAAGATAGCTGGAGAAGAACATTTTTCTCTTCATCATTTAAGTTAGAAAGTGACATGGTATCACTCCTTAAACTCTTTAAAATATTCTTCTATTTGACTTGCATCAGATATCGCAAATCGTTTATCAACCATGATCGTTGCGTAAACTTTTGCATCTAAATTTGACCAAGGTGTATTGTTAACACTTGAGGTTCGAATATAATCGGAAATATCCGCACTGCTGTCAACAAATCCTATTGAAACACGGCTTGATTTCACATCCATTTGTTTAACCACCTGTAACAGCTGATAAATCGGTTCATTATAGGCAGTTACATTTGGTTTCCCTGCACTTTTAATGGCTGCCTTTAATTCAATACTTACATCATTATTTACATTTGCAAAATAATCATCGACAGACATATCCTTCATGGAGCTATCGTATTTTCCGTCCTCGACAAATAGTAAAACTCTATATTCAGCGTCCTCAGGCAGAAGTTTGCTAATTTCAGGTTTTAACCTTTTTGTCAGTTCATCTGACCATTTAGACAACACATAGTTATCGTAATATTCCCCTTCATGGTCTCTATCTTCACCTGCTAAAAAGACATGCTCAGGCTTACCCTTCGGATGAACAATCACTTTATCGGCACCGTACATATTTTTAAAAATAGTGCTTCCTTCCTTAAAGGTTTCCACTTCAAAGGTTTCATTATAGGTCCCTTCTAAATATGTCAATATCGCGTTCTCTGAAGATTTCTCATTCATACAGCCTGTCACTCCTATTAATAGAACGAATGGAAGAAGGATGGATCGTACCTTCTTAGTAATTTTCATTTTGCACCTTCCCTTAGCGGAAATATTAGTGATTACAACCAATCAGAGTAACATCAGCTTGGATCCATTTTTTAAACCAAGTTCTTCGATGGTCCTGTTGATATCAAATACGTTTCCAGTCATTCGATCACATAAAACACTTTGCTCTGTGGCCTTGTAATGCCCTTGTGAAAGGTCAGAGATTGTATGTGCCAGCAGATAGATAACTTCATATACAGCACTATTCAGCGGGATAAATACGTCATAAGTGTTGTTTGAAGCCGGGTTATAGATCTCGACTAAAATCTTATGCATATTGCACTGCCTCCTCTTCATTCGCTGCAGTGGTCAAGAGTTTTACTAGTTTTACTTTCCCTTTGTTCACTACATAGCCGAAGTCCTCTACTAGTTCACCATACATATCATTGGTAATTTTATTGATTTTTAGAGTATATTGTTCAGCAATACCATTTCCTACCCAAACCCCATCACTTAGTGAAACTTGTTTTTGGAACCACGGTTCATATGTGTAGGAGCTTAGTTTGTCGACAGCATCAGAGAAGATAATCGTCACATTCAGTCCATTTACTCGTTCTAAAAAGACTTTTAGTTTATCTTTTCCGTCCTCAGAGAGCTGTGCATTCAATTCTGTGAATGAATGGATGATACAGGTGATGTTTTCAAACACTGGTGCTTGCTTGCCTTCTGCAATTGCGTCCTTTGTAGTGTTATTGCGGTACACCAATGTATTAAACAAATAGACCATCGTCTCTTCTAAGTGTTTGGGTCCTGTCACATATTGATACGAGCGGCTGCTGTCATAAACAAAGCTGTCATCAGCATCAATGACAATTACCTCACTCCTGTCTTTCATCGAGATCACTTCCGCAAGTCCCTGCATAAAGCTTGAGCATTCATCACCCGTATGCGAAGTTACAAGACTGACCTCTGGAGCAGTAAAGTCATAAGAATAGATACTTAAGGAATCCTTCTCGACCCCAATCGGAATTCTATTTGTTTCGTTAAAACGTATCTCATCTTGTAAATACTCGGTATCTACTTTATCTGGTAGAATCGGAATTCGTTTGGCTGAATTCTTGTTCCATTTTTGCTGATACTCACGGCAGTAACCTGTTACAAAGCCGTACAAGTCCGAAGCTTCTTTTGAAATTTGAGCAACCTGGAATTCATAAACATTCTCCGTTTTTAAAATTCCTCTACCTTTATTTTTTGACGGATAGACTCCATCAACATTGCCTAACACACCAGAATATTCAGTTGTGTCATTCAGCTGCAATACATACATTTGCTTGAAGTTCTGAAGAAGCCTGTATCGAATCGCACCCGTATTTAACGCTGTTACGACAAAATATATTCCATATTTGGTTCCTTCTCGGGTCAAAAATGAAATGGCTTCCTCATATTGTTCATACATCTCTGAAAAAGCAGAGTAATTGTGAATCATCAGCACAATCGATGGTACCTTTTCGTTCGATTGCTGATTGAAGGTTTTGAAATCTCCTCCATAATTTGCGAATTGTTTCTTTCTCGCAGCGATCTCACTGGTCATCATTTTAAAGAGATTGTCGATCTTTTCTCCTTCATGTGACAGCATTACATCGCCAACATGCGGAGACTCACGGTACCAGCCTAATGTTTCTGACCCAAAGTCTAGTAAATATAGATTTACTTCTTCAGGTGTGTGTTCTTCCATCAAGGAGTAAATAAGCGAGGTCAAGAAGGTTGTTTTCCCGCTTCCAGCTACCCCATATACAACGGTATTGCCTTCTTGTGAGATTGGCAGCCTCAACAATGCCTGGCGTTGATTTGCTGGATCATCATACTCACCTATCACAGGATTCAGTTCAAACGGTTGCAACGCTGCTTCACGATACTTTTCCTTTAGTTCATCTAAGTAGATATTGGCTGGGATTGGCTCCAACCAAAGTTGTTTTACTTTAATATTTTCTTGGTTTGCAAGATTTGCTAAATAGTTTGTGACCTCATCAATTTGACTCACTGGTTTTATGACTGTATTTTTCCGCCTATCAATTCTCGCTGATTTCATTACGCGTCCTAAATTATCAATGACCGTAATTCCATCATCTTTTGTCCTTTCCACCTTATCTGCAGGATAATATGGCGCCCCAGCCCATGCCGATTGACCAAGTTCAAACAGTTCATTGTACCCGACCTGCAAGTAGAAACGTCCGGTTTGTGATAGTTCTGCAGCGTCCGGCCGTTTGATGACCTCCATACTGTCCGCTTTTTCTTGTACCTTCAAGCTGATACGGAATTTACTGTTACTCCAGATTTGATCATCGACAACCCCTGAAGGCTTTTGTGTCGCTAAAATCAAATGGACGCCTAAGCTTCTTCCAATCCGGGCCGCACTGACCAGCTGGTCCATAAATTCAGGCTGCTGCGTTTTTAATTCGGCAAACTCATCGGAAATCATAAACAAATGCTGTAATGGCTTTGAAACGGCACCTTCACGGTATAATTTTTGGTACTTATAAATATCAATATTGCTTTCATTCAGTCTCCTGCTTGTTTCACTAAAAATAGCCTGGCGCCGTTTTAGTTCACTTTGGATACTAATTAGCGAACGTTTGACGGCTGCTCCATCAAGGTTGGTAATTGTACCTGCCAAATGCGGCAGGTTCCTGAATGCATTAGCCATCCCGCCACCTTTATAATCGATTAAAATAAAGGCCACTTCATCTGGATGGTAGTTTACTGCTAACGATAAGATGAACGTCATAATAAACTCACTCTTACCAGAGCCAGTCATACCCGCAATCAATCCATGTGGTCCATGGTATTTTTCGTGAAGATCGAGCTTGAAAGGTTCTCCTGCCTGGTTAACACCAATTTGCGTTTCGATCGTCTGCGTCGGATTATTTTCCTTCCAGCGTGTCGGTGAGTTTAAATGCTCCACTTTTCCAACGCCAAACATTTCTAAAAAGGTAATCATATCAGGAAGGGTGTAGGCCTTTATAGAAGAAGCTAACTGGATATTGGCCAACTCTATAGCAATGGGTTCCGCACCCTGCTGTAAAAAAATATCCGCGGTAAAGTGTTGAACCTTCCCTGAGATGTCGTCTTTGTCGAAGATTTTGCTGGTTTTGTCATTAAGCTCAACGACATTGGTGCATTCTTTCGGAAGCATTTCCAAACTGTCATATAAAGTAATTAAGCTGAAGCCAATCTCTTTCTTTTCTTTTAAGAGCAAATTCACCATTTCAGCTTTTCCGGCTAACTCTTTGCTCATCGAAAACACTACATAATGCTGCTTAATAGCATCTTCATTACTATCAGCCATGGCTGCTCGATGGGCGATTTCTTTTTCAAAATAAGCAGAAAGCTCTTTTATTTCATTGGCGTCAGTGGCAATAAAGCGGACTCTCTTTCCATCATCCCACACATGCGGCAGCCACTTGATGAACTTCCAACAGTCTTGTTCTTCTTTATCGTAGAGAAACACTAATTTTAATTCGTCGTAACTATGTAAGGCTGCTAATTGAAAAATAATCCCTTTTGCAAATTCAACAACCAAATCCCTTTTTCCAATAATTCCGCTAACGCGCTCATCGACAAGTGATATGGTGACAGGCACCTGTCTTATGATTTGAGGAGATTCTACCCATTGATACAATTCATCCTGGAGATTGTCATCCTCAAGCATAAATTTTTTCTCAGGATATTTAATTTCCGCGTCTAATGGCAAATCACCTAAACCGACTCTAATTTTAAGAAAATCGTTTTGTCCTATTGTGCGTTCCCATAAATTACGTTCGCGATTTCGGATTCTTTTTAGGCACAGGTATAGGGGAATATGGTTTTCATGCAGGATTTCGCTCTGGTATTTGCATTCGTCTGCCACCACTTGTTTCATCTCTTCTATGTACTTGCTATATTTTTCCTGACGTATTTTCTCCTGTTCCATCCGCCTTTTCTTCTCATGCCTTTTGGTTAAAATCGGCCAAAGAATCATTCCGATCATCATACTTAATGACATGATAAGTGTAGGCATTGCGTACATAATGTCCCCATTCGTCCGCATTACATTTTGAACGGCAAATATTCCCGTAAACAGTGACGCCATCCCCATCGTAATCGAGGGACCAAGCAGCAGCATTAACGGTGATTCTTCGGAATTATTCTTTTGCGGCGGAGGATCAATTTTAATGGTCTTCCGCTCAATATCCCGTTTAAACCTTGGTGAACGAAAAAACAAATCATCCTGTCCTTCTTCGATTAGAAAATCATCGAGCTCCTCTTCCTCTTTGACAATTGGCGGCTCAACAACAAAAGGTTTAAAAGCATTTCGATATAAAAACACTAATTGATGAGGATTATTTAACGAAAGTAATCGTCCATTGTAAATAATCCGCAGGCCCATAATCGAAATCACGTCACCAATGGCGAGCACTTTTTCCTTAATTCTTTCACCATTGACATATGTACCATTTGAACTGTTATTGTCCCGGACTACCGCCTGACCATCCCCATCGTATTCAACGGAACAGTGTAAGCTGGATACCAACTTGTCGGTAAAACAAATATCATTTTCTTTAGCCCGACCAATCCTAATCACATCGGCTGATACCATATGTCTAGTAAACTCATTTCGACCTTCACTTGCTGGTTCCACATATAATAGTGCAATCGAATCTTGATCACGGTAGATTGTATACGTCATAAAAGGCTCTACTGGGACTTTTCCGATCTTTTCCCCAGCAGCGCCTTTCAGGTAGGCATATTTATTTGATTTTACAAACCACTTACCGTTTTCTGCTTCAACTGCCATTAAATCAATCGTGTTATCATCTTTATCAACCGTAGAGAGAACGTATCTCCCGGTTATTTTCTCAGGTAAAACAAGATTAAATGCTTTACCTCTATCAAACAGTGTTACGATCAAAACAATTCTCTCCCTGCTCCAGTAGAAACAATTTCCTATATTTGTTATTATAAAGCAATTTTTCATTTGGTCTGTCATACTTTAGACACAATTTGACAAATCCATCCCAATCCTCTCAATAACTGATACAGAGCCTGTCTAGCCTTTTCTTCCTAGTGATTTTTCTAAGATGAGATAAGAATAAAGGACCATTGATCCCATAAAAAAACCACATGAGAGTTCTCATATGGATTTTCGTTATCAACTATTTACACTTGAAGCTTCAAGCCCTACACCACTTAACAAATCACACCACTGCTCAAACGTATTTAATTCAACCTTTACTGGTGCAGTTGGATGGTCCGTATATTCTACGACCCAAATCCCTTTCGCTGCGGGAAGAAAGAAGACAATATTTTCGAGAATCGGGTCTCTTTCAATACTTGGATTATGAAACAGTGAAATATTATAAAGAGACCAGCCCTGCGATTCTAAATCATTGAGAAATGTTCTGAAGCTCTGCTCTTCTTCAGGTGTAAAACTGCTTATTTTCCTTACTTTCTTTATGTTATGGCGTTCACTCAGCAAATCAAATGCCTGATCGGAAAGATGGAAATGCTGCGCTCTATCAATGCCCTTTTCCGAAAAAGAGTAATAGTTTCGTATTATGCTTGGAATATCAGCACCTTTGATATAGGCAAATTCGTGGATAATGTCACGATCGATAATATGAGTCATCCATGTATCATTTTCAATATGGTGAATCATTAGAATGTTCGATTGTCCCTTATTTGAGCAGCGAATCATCCATTTGGATCCAACATAGCTCTGAATAAATTGCTGAATCTCAACTTTTAATGGGATTTCTCCCTTACTCTCTTGGTCATCATCCCAGAGCTGCTTTAGGATTAATTGATGAGTAGTTACTTCCATAATTGCTTCCCATTCTTTTTGACTTTTTTCTCCTACGGAAGCTTCTGCAATACCTTTTGCTACACCAGGATATCCACTAAGTGTGACTAAGAGCGCGAGCTCCGCTGATGTACAAGTCATGATATAATCCATTTATTTCACATTCCTTTTCGTTATAAAGCCTTTTTGTACATAGTTTCTCGAAAGAGTAATTATAGAAAAATCGCTCGGAGCAGATTTTTAATTACATAATAAACAATAATAGAGGCAAAAAGTTGGACAACAATTGAAATCAACATAAAGACCTTTCTTTTAAAAAAAGAGTACTTTAAAAATTTCTTGTTCAGATACGGTCCTATACCAAAAAAAGCATTGCCCACAAACGTAAACGTCCGTTGAAATACCGTTTTTGGATTTTCATAAACACCTGCATCGTATACATCAAGCATGATTCTGCCGAGTAAAAATACTAAGATACTGAAAATCACTTGAACTCCGAGAAAATAAATTAGTAATTCTTCGATTCGTTCCAATGTTTCTAAAGTCATGTTTCATTCCTTAACCTTTAATATGGGATTTTCTGAAAACCACAGGGACAAAACGTTTTTAGTTGTGTTTTTTTCTAGTTACATATATAGGCAGTTTATAGAAAAATCGCCCGGAGGAGATTTTTAATTACATAATAAACAATAATAGAGGCAACAATTTGGACAACAATAGAAAGCAACATAAAGAACTTTCTTTTTAAGAAAGAGTACTTAAAAAATTTCTTGTTCAGATACGGTCCTATACCAAGAAAAGCATTGGTCACAAACGTAAGCGTCCGTTGGAAAACCGTTTTAGGATTTTCATAAACACCTGTTTCATAAACATCAAGCACGATCCTTCCGAGTAAAAATACCAAGATACTGAACATTATTTGAATACTCAGATAATAGGATAATAAGCCTTGAACCAGTTTCATCGTTTCTAAAGTCATGTTTCATCCGATCCTTTATTAAAAGATTTGCTGAAGATTTCTCGCTTTCATAAAAAAACGTTTTTAGTTGAACCAGCTTCCTACGGATTTAAAAGTGTTACTAATCCCCGCACCTATATCTTTAATTCCTTCTTCAACTGCTCCTCCAAGCTTTTCGCCAACACCTTTAATCTGGTCCTCAAAGACAATACTTCCGACTCCGCCGACTAAGGCACCAACGGCACCGCCAACTACGATTCCGACAGGGCCACCCACGCTCCCAATCATCGCACCGACTTTAGCGCCTCCGCTGATTGCGACAAAATCAGCGGCAAGTCCAGCAACTGCGCGTCCGGTCTTTTCTCCACCGGTCTTACCTGCATTATCAGGATCAACAAACTCTGCAGTGTTTGCAGCGATTGAAATTCCCCAGCCAACCAATGGGACTTTCTTTGCCGCTTTGGTCCAACCCTTGGCATCGATTAGGTGCTCAGCAATTTCCTTTGTACCGGTTGTTATTCGTTTTTGAAATGTACCAGATAAAGTATCCGCTTTTAACAGATTCCAATTCTTTGGAAAACCAGCAGCATGCTTTAATAAAGCTGAAGGGTTGTTATAAGAAGCTGCCAACTTATGAAGTTGTTTTACAATATGGTTGGTAGGGCTCGATTTTGAAAAATTGTAAATGGCACGAGCCAGCTTCGAGTCATATCTTCCTCTCCCTCTACTCTTCCAGGATGGATGAGCTCCTACTGTAAATTTATAATCACCCTTAATTTTCTTCCAAAACTTTGGCTTTCCGCCTATGTAATTAATTTTAAGCTTCCGTGAAATCCCAGCACTAAGAGCAATTGTGAAAAGTTGTGTGCCAACTAATGCGGCATCTCCGATACTAAGTTTTCCATTGATGTAGTTAAAGACATTTAAGATACTAGCAATCGTTGATTTCTTAGATTCTGGGGTTAAGGCAGATTCAGATTTTTTGGTTAGCTCCGTTTCTGTCCGGCAATACTGATCCATGGATTGAGCAATAAACCGGTCCAAGTTTCTTATCCGCGTCTCTAATTGATTAGCTGACGTGATAGCAGCATTGAACCTTGAACGTAAATTCCCCCGATTCATAATCTCATGATCTATTGAATACCTAAGAACGCTTAAACCATCGCTAACCTCTGATACTTTTTGAGACATGAGACCAATACTGGCACCAGTCTGTTTAACATAATCTGTATGAATTTTTATAGGCGGCAATTTTTTGCACCTCCATGTACTCTAGTAAATTAGTTCCCAGCGGCATTTGCCTTTTTTTCCGCTTCCGCTTTTGCCTTCGCTTCTGCTTTTGCTTTTGCCTCAGCTTCCTCTTGGCGCTGAATTTGATGTGCAGCCGAGAGAACATCTGTACCAATTGAACTTAATTTAGAAGAAAGTGCTGCGATTTCCTGATTAATACTATCAATACTTTGGTTGATATAGATCATTTCCTTTGCGGTCCAACCGTTGTTGAGATCCCCTTTCACCCTATTTAAGTTGTTTTTAACCTCAATTAGTTTAGAGGAATAATCGTTGATTCTATTTGCCTGCGACGCGGCTACATTAACATTAATACTCACATCATCACCTGCTCTTGGGTTTCAATTACAATGGGGACGGTTCACCCGGTTTATTCCCTCTATTTTCCTATTTATTATAAAAGCTATTTTTTTATTATTCTATAAAAAAGAAGAAATTGGTTATTTTGTACCAGTGGTCCTCCAAAATATATAAAAAATAACGCCTGAAGGCCTAGGCTTTTCCTTTACCCCTGTTCAACACTCTTTGAATACGAGGAAACAGATAAAAAAAGAGGCTCTCCTAGAGTTCAAAGAACAATTGGAAAACCTCTTTTTTAACATTATTAGGATTCAATTTTACATCTTGGTCTTGAGTCCACCTAACATTTTAGGATACTTTTTTAGCCTGTTCGTTTTCCTGTTCTTTCTTTGCCGCCTTTTTTGCCCAGTAGGTGGCAACCAATGGTCCAGAAATATTATGCCACACTGAGAAAATCGCACTCGGAACTGCCGTAAGTGGAGAGAAATGGGCAGACGCTAGTGCTGCGGCAAGTCCTGAGTTCTGCATTCCGACCTCGATTGAGATTGCTTTTTGATCAGCATACGGGAATTTGAACCATTTTGATATAAAGAAACCTAAAACCAAACCAACAAAATTATGAAGAATAACTATACCGAGAATCGCTAAACCGGATTCTAGGATATTGTCTTTATTACCTGCTACTACCGCAGAGATAACACCGACAATTCCAATTACAGAGACAAGCGGCAGAATTTTCGCCCCTTCTTCTGCTTTGTCCTTCAAAATCCATTTAAAGACAATACCCAGAATAATAGGTAGAAGAACGATTTGAATCGTTGACATAAGCATAGCTTTTCCTGATACAGGAAGCCACTGGCTAGCTAATAAATAAATAAGCGCAGGGGTTAGAATTGGTGATACCAAAGTAGCCATCGATGAAACAGCAACGGATAGAGCGACATTTGCTCTTGCTAGGTACGCCATTACATTCGATGCTGTTCCCCCAGGGCAGCAACCAACCAAAATAACACCAACTGCCACTTCAGGAGGGAGATTCAATCCTACTGCCAGAAGATAAGCTACACCCGGCATGATTATGTATTGAGCCGCAACCCCTACAAAAACTGCTAAAGGCTGTTTGAATACGGCCTTGAAATCTTCTACAGATAACGTTAATCCCATCCCAAACATGATAATTCCAAGCAGAATTGAGATATATGGAGCAATCCAGGTAAAACCGCCTGGAAACATCATGGCTAATGCCGTGAAAAGTAAAACCCAGTAGATAAAAGTGTTACCTGCTACTGTGCTAATTCTTGCTAGCATTTTCATTTGAAGTCCACACCTTTTTATAGAATTTTTTGATTATTTCATTATACATTATATTCAGACAATATCAATGACATTTTTCGTGATAAAATAACAAAAACCTCATAATCCTTATAGGTATGAAAATAAAGAGAAGGTCTTTCATCCGTTCAGTGAACTAATGAAAGACCTTCTCTTTTCATATTCATTTGCGACAGCACAGTATGTGTTTTCAACCTTGGCTGCGTTTAATCCAAGTAAAAGTATTATGACCCTATGAGCTCTTCAACTGCGCTCTTATTCGGCAGTGCAGAGATAGCTCCTTTTCCAGTTGTAGTAAGAGCACCGCTAGCATTGGCAAATTGAAGGATAGAGGCCTGGTGGTTTCGCAGCACTTCCTCAATGTTTTCCGGATTTGCAAGCAATTCTAGTAATTGATATAAGAATCCGCCAATGAACGCATCACCTGCTCCAGTTGTGTCCACCGCTTCAACAGCGTATCCGCTCGATTCAAACGTTTGATTTCTTAAAATCAAGTCCGCTCCCGCAGGTCCTTTTGTGTAGACAACCGCCTTCACGTTTCCAACAAACAACGATTTTATCGCGTCTGACTCATCTTGTAATCCTGTAATAAAATTAAGCTCCTCATCGGAAACCTTTACGATATCTGCAGCCGGTAAAAATTCCAGAATTGCCTTACGACAGTCCTCAGGATTTCCCCAAAGTGGAAGCCGCACATTTGGGTCAAAGCTCACCAAGCCACCCGCAGCTGAAACAGCGGCAATCGCTTTTTTATGAGCCTGTTTCATCGGGCTTTCCACCAGATCAACTGAGCAAAAGTGGAGTATATCCCCGGCTTGGAACCATGATGGCTCGATTTCCTCCTCACTTAACAGTAAATCAGCAGAAGGATTACGGTAAAATGAAAAATCACGTTCCCCATTTTCTTTTAACGAAACAAAAGCTAAGGCAGTATTCGCATCATCAGTCCGGTATATTTTCTCTGTCTCAACGCCGGCCACGTCAAGCTTTTCTACTAAAAAGTCGCCAAATGCATCGTTCCCTAATTTTGAAATCATCGCTGCTTCCTGTCCATACTTAGCAACAGCCGCAGCCACATTTGCCGGTGCTCCCCCAGGAGCTCTCTCAAATGCGAGAACATCTTTTAAGGCAACCCCTTTTTGAAGAGGAATAAAATCAATTAACACTTCACCAATTGAAAATAACTTTCCCATTTTTTCACCTCTAGTACGTCTAAAAGATTAGTTGATATCCCATTTAACAGCCTTTACATTCGTATGTCCGCCACGTGCAAACAAAGAGATTCCATTACTATTTTTACCAGGAAAAATCCTTCCAGTAAATACTTCCACTCCATCATTTACAAACACTTCAACAGAAGAAACATCAACAAAAATTCGGAACGAAATCTTTTCAGCGTCGTCCATCGTACATTTCCGAATCGTACCAAACTCTTCAGCAAAAGATTCACCAGAACTAGTCCGATCAAATACAACCTTTTTTACGACGGCATCATATTTAATTACAGTTTTCTCACTTTCTCCGACCCGAAGTTCAACACCAAATTCTTCAGCATTACTATCAGAGAACTCCGCAAGAAGCTCATACACGTCTCCCTCAAAGTTATCCAAACGTACATTTTCATTCTCAACACTTCGGCTGGTTTCTACCATTTTCCCGCGAAGCAAGTTCAACTCCGGAACTGGCTGTTGAATCAGTTTTCCGTCTTTAATCTTTAACTCACGAGGAAGTGTTAAACAATGTGCCCAGCCATTTCTATCAGTAGGATAGTCAATCTCAGGTAATCCCATCCAGCCGACTAAAATACGCCTTCCCTGGTGATCCACCGTTGTTTGCGGTGCGTAAAAATCAAAACCGCGATCTAACTCATGAAAAGCACCATGTTTCAGTTCATTATTCTCTAAATCTATAGGACTTCCTATTACATACCCTGATTGATAAATATTTTGATAGTGGTCGCCTTCTGCTTTTAACCCTTGTGGGGAGAAAAGGAATACACCTTGCCCATTCAGCTCAAAGTAATCCGGACATTCCCACATATAACCGAACTCTTCACCTAACCCCGTCTTCACTTCACCCGCAAACTGCCAATCAATTAAATCCCTAGAGCAGTATAAAACTACACTGCCAGTCTCATTTTTCCTTTGGGCACCAATGACTGAATAGAAGAGGTCCCCATGTTTCCAAACCTTTGGATCACGAAAATGATCGGTAAAACCGCTCGGAACTTCTGCAATGACCGGTGCATCCATTTTTACAATACTACCATCACGATTCATCACAGCCAAACATTGATAGGGGTGTCGATTCCAATATTCATCGCGCGTATTGCCCGTATACATTAAATATAAATTACCATCATGCTCAATTCCACTTCCGGAATACGCACCATGACGATCAAACTCATTCGATGGCTCAATGGCCACTCCAACATTTTCCCAATGAACCAGGTCTTTAGACTTCGTATGATACCAATGCTTCAACCCATGAACCGGCCCGAGCGGGAACCATTGATAGAATAAATGATATTCCCCATTAAAGTAACTAAACCCATTTGGGTCGTTTAACAATCCTGTCTCCGGCTGAATATGAAAAGACTGGCGCCATGGGCATTGATTCACTAGCTTGGCTAACCCTTGGATTTCCTCTTCGGATACATCGTTCAAGGTTCTGTATCGCTGCTCTTTTGTCCATTCCATGCTGTTCACTCCTAATACAGAAAGGAGAATCATGGGATTCTCCTTTTTATTTTTATTATGCTGCTGCTTTATCAGATGTTTGTTTAACTGCTTTTTTTTCGTCTCTTTTCGCTAATACAATCGTGACAATAAATGCTACGACAAATGCGATGGCCATTCCGATAATATATGAAATAATCGTATCTGGGCGAATCGAGATGATTCCTGGTATACCTGCTGCCCCTAGTGCAGTCGCTTTAACCTTGAACAGCGTAACAAAGCCAGATCCAACGGCAGAACCAATAATCGCACCAATAAATGGATAGCGTAATTTCAAATTAACCCCAAACATCGCTGGTTCAGTAATCCCAAGTAGCGCAGAAATCCCAGCTGCTGAAGCAGTTCCTTTGATCTTGGCATTTTTCGTTGTTTTTAGCACCGCAAGTGTCGCTCCTCCTTGTGCAATGTTTGACATCGCCGCAATGACGAAGATAAACGATCCACCTGTTTTCACGACATCGGCAAGCAATTGTGTTTCGACGGCAATAAAGCTATGGTGCATACCTGTAATAACAATTGGTGCATACAGTAATCCAAAAATAATACCACCAATCACACCTGTTGTGTCATATAACCAAACGATTCCATCTGTTAATAGATTACCAGCTGAGCGTGTCAACGGTCCTACCAAAGTGAATGTTAAAAGGCCAGTAACAAAAATAGACAATAATGGTGTTAATAAGTTGTCTAAAGCAGATGGAATAACCTTACGTAAGGATGTTTCAATTTTTGCTAGAATAAAAGACGCGGCAAGAACAGGTAAAACGGTTCCCTGATAGCCTACCTTTTCTATTTCTAGGCCAAATAGATTCCAAACTGGGACTTCATTATTCAGTACCGCTGCACCGTAACCGTATCCATTTAATAGGTCTGGATGAACCATAAGCATTCCAAGAGTTGCCCCAAGGAATGGATTCCCTCCAAATCGCTTCGTAGCGGAAAAACCAATTAATATCGGTAAAAAAACAAAGGCTGCATTTGCAAAAGTATTAATAAGTGCCGCCAAATCAGCCATTTCTGGGTTGGCATCCACTAAGGATTTTCCCTCAATAAATAAATCTGGAGCTGTTAAGACATTGTTTATCCCCATTAATAAACCACCTGCTACGATGGCTGGAATAATCGGAACGAAAATGTCTGACAGCATTTTGACGAACTGCTGAATCGGATTTAGTTTCTTTGTCGCTGCGTCTTTTACATCGCTCGTTGACATTTCCGTTTGACCAGACATCTCCGCCAAGTGTTTATAGACCTCGTTCACCGTTCCAGAACCTAAGATTATTTGGAACTGACCTCCGGTTGAAAAGGTACCTTTTACGACATCCATGTTGTCCAATGCTGATTGGTTAACGGCTGATTCATCTTTTAAAACAAGACGTAAACGTGTGGCGCAATGCGCTGCAGCTGATACGTTTTCCTTACCGCCAATGGCGTCCAAAACTTCCCGAGCAATTTTTTTATGATCCATCTTAATCCCTCTCTTTTCATTCGTATTTAGGAACCGGTTCCATTTAAGGATAAAAAAATAAAAACCATTTATAGGAGGAACCGGTTCCAAAATTATCTAAAAAAATAATTGGTTAAGAGAAACCGTATCCAACTGTTAGTATGAATAGGCTCTCTTAATTGGAACCGGTTTCGTTACCTTTATTATAGGGGACGTTTAAAGAGATTGTCAACGCTTTCCCGCTCAATAATTTCAAATTTAGAGACGGTTAATTTTTCCACATTGCGTTCATTAACGAGCTCTACAATATGCCTGGCAGCACTTTCCCCTGCTTCCTTGTAAAAAAACTTCGCTGTCGTTATTCCCGGATGAATGATTCCTGTCACATCATAGCCGCCAAAACCTGTAACAGCTACGTCCTGCGGTATTGTAATCCCTTCTGAGTATGACGCCTTCAAAACACCAAGAGCAATATTATCCGTTGCACAAACAAAGATGGCAGGCTGAAATTTATCGATGATTTCCTTTGCACTCGCTTGTGCAGCTGGAATATTGAATAATGTCTCATAGAAGCGAACATCACAATCGGCTACTTCTTGGATTGCCTTTTTAAAACCCTGCTTTCGTTTCACGCCTACTGAAATATCCCTTTCCGTTACGCCTAGATAAGCAATTTTCCGATATCCTTTTTCTAGTACATACCGCCCCATCGCATAACCAGCATGAAAATCATCATGAATCAGACTATGAAAGTCTTCATGTTCTTGTCCAATTAAGAGTACAGGAACCTTTACACTTTCAAATGCCTGGATATGCTGATCTGTGATTTCGGTAGCAAGCAAAATGATCCCCGCCATCTTTTGATTGGCGAAGCTATAAATGCTTTCAATCTCTCGCTCTAGACTTTGGCTAGTATTGGAAATAAGCATCTGATAATTCATTTTCTTTAATTGTTCATCGATGCCAATTAATGTTTGTGAAGAAGCATAGGAATCAAGCCGCGGGACAATCGTGCCAATAATATTCGTTTTCTTCGCTTTTAAACTCTGCGCAAATGGATTCGGAGAATACCCAGTTTCTTTGATGGCCTGTTCAATTTTCTTCTTTGTTGCTTCCCCAACAGAGCCGCCATTTAAATACCGAGAAACCGTACTTTTCGCCACACCCGCAAGCTTAGCAATATCTAAAATCGTACTCATTGTCCTCAACCTCATAACATTTCAATTTCGATATCATTATAGTAACATAAATGGCACTATCCACAATGGAGCAATGATGAACATCGATCTGATAAGGAAAAGAAGTGTTTCCTCAACAAATGCTGGAATCTTTATCTCTTTTGATAATACTGGGGCAAGATTCTCAACGACACTCTTCCAAATGTCAAGTCCACCAAAATCAGCGGTTGCCAATGGACCAATAAATGCCCATCTGAACACAGGGATATAAATCTGTTAATAAAGTTAAAATGATAACCGCCGTATTTCACGAGTCAACTTCTCGACAAATTCTGCCTAACTAAGGAGGATTAAACATAGGATTAACAGCATTTAAAGTTCTTCTAATCAATCGTTTGGTTAAAACTAAATTAGCTAATTAAACGTTTGATTGAAAAGTGGGTAAACTCTTTAATTAATCTGCTTGGAGCTGTTTTCAAGAGAAATAATTATCGAATAATAGTTGTGGTTGTTAGGAATTTTCTTCAAAACTGACAATAGAAACTAGTAGAATACATATTCCGGCAAATAGCAACAAATTTTATACTAACTAATCGTTTGTTTAAAAGTGCTGCAAACCCTTTTAAACCAAGCTATTATCAGTTTTCTAAAACAATTTATTGTCGAGGAAATATCCGTATAAATTTTATATTGATAAGTGGTTTTGATAATCGTTACCATAACACCTTTAACGGAATTTCAATGTTTTTCACTGAATTGCGTTAGCAAAATGGTAGCAACTTTTCACAAAAGTAACATAATTCAACCATTTTATACGTTTATGAGAAGGATATAATACTAGTAGTCCCAGCAAAATTCTCCTTTAACCCTCACTTTTCTTTTCCAAAAAACAATTCACTATGGAAGCAGGTCGATTTTATGAAGAACAGCGATAATACGAGGGATATTTGTAACGAGCAAGAACCTCAGATGAAGGTATTGATGAAGCACTTTGAAAATCCCCAAGAACGTGATCAACTATTAAAAAATATGAGAATAAGTGCTGAATTTGACATGAGGCACCGGGGACACTTTTTATATTATGGCAAGGATTTTATCGACTATAAACTTATAAGCCCCTATGACAAGGACCGCAATGAGTTTCTCCGTATCTTATCAAACTTTATGACCACCGTTTTGGAAGATGACTGTCCACCCTCATGGAAAAAATGCAAACGACCATTCTGGGAAGAACTGATTTTCACCCACTTTCCTCATGTCATGAGAATTACCCCTGATCAAAAACAAGTAGAAACTTTCCTTTCCCAATTAAGGATGTTTGTCCAGTGGCTTGATAAGCGTGTTGGTACAACATGGTTTGCAGTCGTTGATAAGTATTCTAAAGAGGCAATTTCCGACCTGAAAGTATGTGAGCAAGTGCTGAATACAATTTTTTTGAGAGACTTTCCACAACTCCATCAGAAAGGTTTTAGTCCCGAGCATCAAATCGAAATAACTAACCAGAGTTTCAAGCAATGTACGAAAAGATGGGATAGCCTTTTTGAGGTCACAAGTATCATTGACCAGATTACTGTTTTAAAAGAATTTAACACCAATAAAACCTATTATGTAAAAGGCTTGCCCACCATTATAATCGTTCCTGAACTTATTATGAGTGGCATTATTGGCCGAAAGAGTGGCACCTTGCTTTGGGAGTGGTTTCAAACCGAGGGAATCTATCCACAAAAGGGGAGGAAATACCTTAAACTGAATAGTTAAGCAAAAGAAAAGGCATCACGACATCGGTTTTGCTCCGATACAAGCTTGTTATATATCTGTAAATCTTTTTCATATAATTTCAAATAAGTTGCCATTCCTTGATTCTTAACCTT
The DNA here is from genome assembly GCF_030817595.1 of Neobacillus niacini. Taxonomy (GTDB): domain Bacteria; phylum Bacillota; class Bacilli; order Bacillales; family Cytobacillaceae; genus Neobacillus; species Neobacillus niacini_G. Next base: position 104,981 of record NZ_JAUSZN010000003.1, on the reverse strand, counting down.
TTCAAAGCTATCCCAGTCAACAATACCGTATTCCATATTCAATTTTTCGGCATTCGCCCAAGCGGTTTCTTCGAACGCAATATTCATCTCATGCTCTTCGATTAACATTGTTAGATGATTGTAATCACTGTATTGTTCGGATATTGTATGGTTTTTTTTCATCTCGTAAAATTCAAGTGTTTTTGTCAGTGAATCGAGTAAAGCCTTCCGGTCCAACGCATGCCCTAACTCATGTAATGTGAAAGCTTTAATATAACATTCGAGTGAAACTTCAGCCTGCATTTCCTTTATTGCTTCTTCTATACGTTTCACATCATATCCTATATAGTTAAGGATAAAGTTATAGCTCATATTCACCCCTGTAGGGTTTTGCCTCCGTTCAATTTCTATTCCAACAGCTCTCATTGTTGACTGTATTAACTGCTCAATCCAGTTTTTTCTACTCTTATTGTTCAATTTTCCCCCTGGCTTTCTCATTTAATTTATCTTTTGAGGTATATAATTATTTTACGCTAATTAATAGTGTGGAAGTCTTATATTCACATATTTTATTATATGAGGTTTCCCACAACTATTAGAATATATATCAAAATAAATTCGGCAGCAACAAGTAATACTAAGTATAAGATAAAGAGGGTTTGCACTTATCGGCTGGGGGATCAGGTTACATCAATCATCCGATAGGATAAATAGACGGAAAAATTCCGCTTAGTTATTAATTTATAACAAAATAGGCTTAAATAGACGGAGAGATTCCGCCTATTAGCTCGGAAAATTCAAAAATGGGCAATTTTGCTTTGCATAGTCGGAAAAATTCCACTTATTTACCCCAAAACGAGCTCCATTCTGAATCTAACCGGAAAATCTCCGCTTATTCAACGGTGCCAATACGACTGTCATTTTGGAATAAGAATCAATGGGGTAATTAATATAGAAGGCATCCAACGCAAAAAAGGGCGTCCCATATTGTATGGGACACCCCTATTTCGTTAATATATCGGATTAATTTTGATGAGTGTTGCTACGTATTTAATCATTGTCACGTTGTCTGGCACGTGACTCTCCGCCTTTGCGCCCGATCTCTTCATAAAACTCTCTGTCATGGTTTTCTGAAGTGGCTTCGCCGCCTTTTCGCCCGATCTCTTCATAAAACTCTCTGTCGTGGTTTTCTGAAGTGGCCTCGCCGCCTTTTCGTCCGATTTCCTCATAAAACTCTTTGTCATGGTTTTCTGAAGTGGCTTCGCCGCCTTTACGCCCAATCTCCTCATAGAACTCTCTGTCGTGGTTTTTAGCGGTAGCTTCGCCGCCTTTTCGTCCTGCCTCTTGTAAAGTCATCTTATCATTATCGTTGTTATTTCGATTATTGTTATTCATTAAAAATTCCTCCTATATTATTCTCTTAATACTTGGTTTTCAATATCACTAGATAACTAGAAATTTATTTTATTAACTATTGTCATTGTCACGTTGTCTAGCACGGGCTTTGCCGCCTTTACTGCCGATTTCTTCATAAAAATCTCTATCATGGTTTGCAGCGGTAGCTTCGCCGCCTTTTTGCCCGATCTTTTCATAAAATTCCCTATCATGGTTTGAGGAGGTGGCTTCTCCACCTTTCCGTCCCGCCTCTTCGACAGTCATGTTACCATTATTGTTTTCGCTGCGATTGTTCTTGGTATTCTTCGCCATAGAAATATTCCTCCTTAATTTTATTGGAATTTTGTTGCACTCTTTATATTCCCGCCCTCTATTAAATTAAACACCTTTTTTTGATTGCTTTTAGAAAAACCCAAAGACCTCCTATAGGTTCAAGTGAATTAACCCCTGCTCCTTAAAAGCAAAACCCTTATAACTATCGAAGCTAAATATATTTAATTTCTCTAGTTTTTTTTCTATCAAATCGGGTACATATTCTTATACTTTAGATTAATGAACTGGGGGAAAGGAAACATGAAAAGAAACAACACCATGATGCAATTTTTCGAGTGGCATCTAGAGCCAGATGGAAAACACTGGAGACGTCTGAAGGAAATGGCACCAGAATTAAAAGAAAAAGGAATTACATCCATCTGGATACCGCCCGTAACAAAGGCAATCTCTCCTGATGATAATGGCTATGCCCCATATGATTTATACGATCTGGGTGAATTTAATCAAAAGGGATCCATCCGGACAAAGTACGGGACTAAACAAGAACTAATAGAAGCAATAACTGCATGTCAAAATATCGGCATTAAAGTCTTTATAGATCTCGTAATGAACCATAAAGCAGGTGCTGACGAGACGGAAATAATTAACGTCATTGAAGTGGACCAGGAGGACCGGACGGAAGAGATATCTGAACCCTTTGAAATTGAGGCTTTTACAAAATTTACATTTCCAGAGCGGGGGCGGAAATATTCTTCTTTTATATGGAGGCATGAACATTTTGTCGGGACTGATTATGATAATAAGACGGAGAAATCGGGAATATTTAAAATCCTTGGAGATGACAAGGATTGGAGTAATCATGTAGATAATGAATATGGTAATTATGACTATCTAATGTTTGCTGATATTGACTATGAACACCCTGAAGTAAAAAAAGAAATGATAGAATGGGGAAAATGGCTTAGTGATACCCTTAACTGCGATGGATACCGTCTTGATGCACTCAAGCATATTAATCACTATTTTGTCAGTGAGTTTGTAGAGGAGATGCGTAAACACCGTGGTGATGACTTTTATTTTGTCGGTGAAGTATGGAGGACTGAACTTCATGCCTGCCAAGAATACCTTGACCATGTCGATTATCGGATAGATTTGTTTGATGTCCCCTTGCATTACAAGTTGCACCAAGCCTCCAACGAAGGCAGCGATTTCGATTTAACCAGTATTTTCGAAGGTACCCTTGTGAACTCCCATCCTAAGAATGCTGTAACCTTCGTTGATAATCATGATACTCAGCCCCTGGAATCTCTTGAATCATGGGTTCAAGACTGGTTTAAACCCAGTGCATATGCCCTAATTCTCCTTAGAAGAGATGGTAATCCGTGTCTGTTCTATGGGGATTATTACGGAATCGGAGGACCGGTGCCAGCAGAAGGACACAAAGAAATCATTGATCGCCTTCTCTTTGCCAGATACGAGAAAGCATACGGGGAACAACATGATTACTTCGACCATCCAAATACCATTGGCTGGGTTCGCATTGGCAGTAAAGAGTTTAAACACTCAGGGTGTGCGGTCGTCATCTCAAATGGGGAAGATGGTGAGAAAAGAATGTACGTTGGTAAAAGAAAAGCTGGAGAAACATGGGTGGACCTAACAAACTCAAGGGATGACCAGATCACTATCGAAGAAGATGGTTATGCCACTTTCCCGGTTAACGGTGGCTGCGTTTCCGTTTGGACTTACCTTCCTATGGAATAAGATACTTTTTAGATAATGGCCAAATTTTAATAGAACAAACAAAATGTCCACTAGCAGGTGGACGTTTTGTTTGTTCTATCTTTTTGTGGTGTGAGTTAACTTTTTATAGCTATATTGATGATATCCTTTCTTTATAAAAGGGATTCGGCACCGTCAATGTAAATTTCACTTCCGGTTATATGGTTTGATTGGGTAGAAGCAAGGAATAGTACTAAGTCGGCGACTTGTTCAGCCTTTCCTGATTTGTGCTTCAATGGTTGGTTTCCTTCAGGATATTCAATAGGGATTTCGACTTTTTTTAGTTGTTCATTTTCTTTCCATGTGTTTTCATTGATACTTGTTTCAATCGCACCTGGGCAGATTATGTTGACCCTAATACCGTAATTGGCAAGCTCAAGAGCAGCCATTTTCCCAAAGCCCATCTGGCCAATTTTGGATGTACTATATGCAGACATTCCAATATTTTTATAGATTCTGTTCCCATTAATGGAACTAGTAATAATGATACTACCCCCTTCTTTCTTCAAGTACGGGATCGCATATTTTACAGTTAAAAATGTACTCGTTAAGTTATTGGATATGGTTAAGTCCCATTCCTTAGGTTCCAAGTCTTCTATGGGCGCAACTTTCCCATTAATCCCCGCGTTCGCAAAAACCACATCTAGTCTCCCCCACTGATCAATGGTTCTTTTGTAACAGGTCTCCACTTCCTTGGGATGAGCAACGTTTGCTTCTAAGACAAGTGCCTCACTCCCCATTTCTTCAATCTGATCTTTCACTTTTTCCACGTTTTTTTTATGCAAATCTATTAAAGCAATCTTTCCCCCATTTTGAGCAAGCTTTAGAGCTGCAGCCCTTCCGATCCCTGAGCCAGCCCCTGTAACAAGAGCAACCTGATTTTGAAGTAGATTCTCCACGTTATAAAGCCTCCTTAAAAGATGATATCTATTACTATATCCGCCATAGAGATTTTGAAACATAAAGATTATATTGGTTATTCCTATTGATATAAATTATTAACATGACTATCACAAGAAAATAGAATGATTAAATAATTGGCAGCACACTGTTCAACAATCCAAAAAAGTGACGTAAATATCGTAAAAATGAACAAAAAATAAGCGCCCTTTAAGCAGGGAGCCTGTATATATAATCCTATGGAGGCTTTTTAAGGACATTTCGAACCATTATTCCCCTTCCACAATCTTTGCAAAGTCATCCAGCGTAGTTGAATACTTTACATAAATCCGCGGCAAAAGGTAAAGCTCATCTTTTATTCCCTTTTTAGAGAATGCTTCAGGCGTGGTGGTGAGCCCAAACCTATAATGCTTCTTCGTTTCCTCTACCACCTTGTTATTCCACGTTCCATATGGGTAGGAAAGAGCAATCACCGGTTTACCCGTTAGTCTTTGAATCTTATCCTTGGACTCTTTAAGTTCATAGTCATAATCTTTTATTTTTATTAAATCAGAGTGAGTCGCGGTGTGCGACTGGATGGAGATGATGCCGGAATCCACCATCTTTTTTATCTCCGATTCCGATAATCGGATCGATTGGCCAATGAAATCTGAAATGATAAAAATAGTTCCTGTTGGTTGAAATCGTTCTGTTTTCAGCTTTTGAAAGATAGCAAAGGCCTTTAGATTGTTTTTATATCCATCATCAAAGGTGATAAAAATGGGCTTGTTTACTTTATCAATGTCCTGCCATCGTTCAAACGTTAATAAGGTGAAGCCATGGTCGCGCAAATACATCATTTGCTTCTCGAAATTTTCCGGTGTGACATATAGCTCCTTAGAACCCAATCCTTTATACTCATCGATAGAATGATAAACCAAAATCGGTACTTTCCCCTGTGCTACTGCCTGTGAAGGGACCATTAAAAGAAGAATACTTAGAAGAAACTTTTTCATAAAACTCCTCGCTTTATCTCATTTCCGATTATTGTTCCTCGTTTGCTTAGATCTTATCATTTCATTTCGTGTGGTGAGAGGCACAGGTAAACATAGAAAAATGGCCTCTCATAAGTTTGATAAACTAATGGAAAGACCTTTTCTAACGGTTTTTACAACTTATAAATCTTCTTGACCAATAGAAATAAAAAAAGAGGCTACTCATGAATTTGCAAAATTAATGAGTAGCCTCTAATAAGGCGGAAGGTTTTTATGATAATACCTTCGATATCACTTTCTTAGTCATGTCCTCATAATCTTTACACATGATTTCCCATGATTTTTCTATATCTTCATCTAATCCAAATAAACCGCTGCGACCTACGATATAAATATCAGGACCGGCTGCATCAATTTTTTTAAATGTTTTCCGACTAGATGAGCCCCTGCCTACAGAACGATAATCCTTTACATTATCTTTGAATTTATTTGCTTTATGATTAGGGAATGGAGTTAGTAGTAAAACCATTCCATTAATAAAATAAATTGCTGCAGGCACGAAAAAGGATAAACCATAGAACAAATCATGAGAAATAAAAAATACAATCATAATCGGTAAAAGAGTTGCCCCTACTGAGAGCTTTGCAGGAAGGCTTTCAGATAAAATGGGAAGAAAACCGCTTGTTGTTACAGCGACTTTTCTAAATATTATTTTTTTAGCAGGTATCCCATTAGCCCCTAACATCCAAGTAGCATTTGTTTTGGCATTAATAGCAGGCTTTAGTTATTCTATTATGGATTCTGGGACGTTTCCAGCACTGATTGAAGCCTTCCCAAAGAATTCAGGCTCAGCAACTGTTTTGCTAAAGGCGTTTATGTTGCAATATAGGAGGTCAGTATGAGAAGTCCATTTTTTAGAATGGCAACTAGGTAAATCTCAATTAAATAAATTTTGACTTCGTGATTTTTTTAAAAATATTTCTCTTCTCTAGCTCTGTCATCTTTTTCTATTAATAACCAGGTAACTTTATGTAACCATGATAACTTTTTAAAATTTAGCTGTCTATTTATTTGTGTCGAATTCATGAACAAAAAGAACACATTCTATTCATTTGGTAATTTTGTCCCAGTAAATACTTTCTTTTAACAACTGAATTTGTTAATATGATTATATAGTTATTAAAAATAACCAAGATACTATTAGGGGGTGTTATTAATGGATACAGAAAATAAATTATGCAATAAAGTTGAAGAGTGCTACCATATTATGGGGAAGAAATGGATGGGTCTCATTGTTCACGCTTTAATGGAGGAGCCAAAAAGATTCAGTGAAATTCATGCCTTCATTCCCGATTTAAGTAAAAGAGTATTAAATGAACGGATGAAAGAGCTCGAGGATAATGGAATTGTATTAAGAAATGTCATTGCAGACCGTCCGGTAAGGACCGAATATTCTTTAACCAAAAAAGGAACAGAACTTGGACGATCACTCAAAGCTTTAGAGGAATGGGCAGATAAATGGTTGTAAATTGAAAAACCTCTCTAATAACTTTTAGAGAGGTTTTTCAATGTAATTCCTCTAGTAATGCTCCTCTTGCGTTTGCAAAACGTGTATGTCAACCAATACAATAATCATTTCATGGCCCTGGTTCTAGTCCTGAGTTTTCCACTGTCATGATTGGGATAATTTCTACATCTTGATCTACTCGAACTTGACAAGATAGTCGTAAATTATCATCAATAATTCCCTTCTTATTAAAGGCCTTTTTTTCAGTAGTTGTTTCGACGCAAAATTTACCACTCATTATTTCCACTCAATGTGTACATTTAACAATTTTTCTAACTGTACCTGTTTTGCCTCAACTTCATTGTCTTCCTTTTCACAAACTACATTTTCATGTTGAAGATTATTAAACATGGTCGATACCACTTCTTTAAAAATAGAGGATTTAGTTAATACATACATAATTATTTCCGTAACTGCTTTTTTTCCTGTTCGTTCTTTGTGGCAAAAATACTATGTTTATCCGGTTCAAAAACGATTAAAGATCGCATATTATCTGTATACCAAAATACTTTTTTTCAGTTCCATAATACTCATTTTCCCTTATACGAAGAAACTCTAACCCGATCATAAATTCATAGTAGGGTAAGTCCTTTTGAAGAAATTGAAATATCTTTATAGCGTTATGAAACGTCCTGTTTATAAATTGGTAGGAGACATGTTAGACCAAGCCATTGAACGTCTTCAGCCAGGCGATCATGTGATTCTTCATTCAGATCAAGGTTGGCATTATCAAATGAAACACTATCAAAAAACGCTAAAAGAGTACCGAATTACACAGAGTATGTCCCGAAAAGGTAACTGTTTGGATAATGCAGTCATGGAAAATTTCTTTGGCTTATTAAAGTCAGAACTCCTTTATTTACAGGAATTTGACAGTATAGAGCATTTTGAACAGGAATTAGCTGATAATATTCATTATTACAATCACAAACGAATGAAGGCAAAATTAAAAGACCTGAGTCCGGTGGAATACCGAACTCAAGTCTTAAAAGTTGCATAAAAATATTTGTCTAACTTTATTGGGTCAGATCAGGCTCGATTAGTTTTTTAATTGAATTTTATTGATTCGCTTTTTTCACCCATTCAGCAACGGTTACAGTACGTTTTGCTTGATGTTTAACAGCTGCTTGAACATCTTCAATCATTTTTCCATCTTGACCAACTGTTACACTTGTTCCATATGGGTTACCACCAGCCCCAAATGTAACGGGATCTGTATAACCAGGAGCTGCAACAATGGCACCCCAATGATACATTGTTGTATAAAGTGATAAAATGGTTGCCTCTTGACCGCCGTGAGGGTTTTGTGCTGATGTCATGGCACTTACAACTTTATTCATTAGTTTTCCATTAAACCAGAGACCACCAGTTGTATCTAGGAATTGCTTCATTTGAGCTGGCATGTTACCGAAGCGAGTAGGCACACTGAAAATAATCGCGTCTGCCCATTCTAAATCGTCTAATGTAACCTCTGGTACATCCTTTGTTTTTTCAACTGTAGCTTTCCAGACAGGATTCCCTTCGATAGCGGATTGCGGAGCCAGTTCAGGTACTTTTAATACTTTTACTTCAGCACCAGCTTCTTTAGCACCTTCTTCTGCCCATCTTGCTAATTGATAGTTTGTTCCACCCATGCTGTAATATATAACTGCCAGTTTTACATTTGTCATGTTTTCGTTCTCCTCTTTTTTTGAATTTCCAAATAATTTGGATAAAAACCCCATGTCGTTACACCACCTATTATTTACTTATTTTTAATTTCTAATTATATTAAAGTGCTTTTGCGTTCGTTGAATCTCTGTGAAAAATTAGTTTACTTAATGAGAATAGCTTGCTTCCATTAATGACAAGATATATTGCAATAGCTAAGAATGCTAGGTCTAGTTCATATCCAGCCATTTGACCATTTCCTAAAAACCCAATTGCTAGTTTCACCTTTAATGTTGCTCCAATCATTAATAATGCAAACAAAGCTGCAACTAGTCTTGTTGCCAATCCAACGATTAATAAGATTCCGCCAATTATTTCGAGTAAAGCAACTCCATATGCCGTCACTCCTGGTAAGCCAAGACTTTCAAACCAGCCCGCGGTATTCTCTATTCCGCCTTGAAACTTTACAACTCCATGAATAAAAAAGATTACTCCTAATGTTACGCGTAAAATAAGTGCTCCAATTTCATTTCTTAACATTTCCGTATTTCCCCCGTTTAGTTAAATTATTTCGTTATAAAATGCTTTTGATACCAAGTTGCAGCGGCCTCTACTTCTTCTCTAGTTAGTTGATGTCCTCTATTTTCCCAATGAAGTTCTACCTTTGCCTTTGCCTTTTCTAATAAGGACTGAAGCTCTGTAGATTCCATAGGAGAACAAATTGGGTCATTTGTCCCTGCTGCAATAAACACTGATTTCCCTGTTAAATCAGGCAGGTCAATTCCTTTTCGCGGCACCATAGGATGATGCAGAATTGCACCCTTTAGGGCATGTTGATAGTGAAATAATAAACTTCCAGCAATATTTGCTCCATTTGAGTAGCCGATTGCAAGAATATTATCGCGGTCAAAATCATACTTTTCAGCTGCTTCATCTAGAAACTCGTTCAATTCTTTTGTTCGAAAAATTAGATCTTCCTCATCAAAGATACCTTCTGCTAATCTACGGAAAAACCTAGGCATGCCATTTTCTGAGACATTTCCACGAACACTTAATACATTTGCCTCATCATCAATCATTCCTGCAAGTGGCAGCAGGTCTAACTCATTGCCTCCAGTACCATGTAGCAGTAACAAAGTTGATTTTGTCGAATTTTGTCCCTTATTGAATATATGTTTCATTATTTATCTCCTTCCAGAACTCGAATCGCTACAGGTGGTAAGGTCTCTTCTAATTCTTCTCTTTTTGACTCTAGCCAAGAAGGCAGCATAAGTTTTACCCCTAGTTCAGCGACCGGTTCATCCACTGAAAAGCCTGGCGGGTCGGTAGCGATTTCGAAGAGGATGCCCCCTTCTTCATGAAAATACACGGCTTTAAAATAATTTCGATCTCGAATTTCTGTTGGATAGTATCCTTTGTTTTGGAGAAGTGATCTCCATCTAAGTAAATCATCTTCATCCTTCGCTCTCCAGGCTATATGATGAACCGTGCCAGCCCCCATTAAACCTCGGACAGTTGGATTCAGCTGTATATCAACCGTGTTTCCAAGATGTCCCTGTGCCTTAAATCTTAGAAAATCACCTTCTTGGCCAATGCACTCTAACCCCATCACATTTTCTAGTACTTCTGTTGTTTTATGCGGCTGAGCTGAGTAAAGAATCGCACCGCCAAACCCTTTAATGGCAGTTTCTGCTTGAACACCGCCAAAGCTCCAAGGATTAATGGGCCCATTATCTCTTTCCACAAGTTCCAACAACAAGCCATCTGGGTCGTGAAATTTAAGATACTTTTCTCCAAAGCGAATGGAGACATGCGTTTCAATGTTGAATTTTTTCAATCGATTCTCCCAAAATGGAAGACTGCCCTTTGGAATGATGTAACTCGTCACTCCAACCTGACCTTGTCCAATTCGGCCTTTCAACTGTTTTTCCCATGGAAAGAAGGTAATAACCGTTCCCGGCTCACCCCTTTCATTTCCAAAATAGAGGTGATACACTTCAGGACGGTCGAAGTTGATTGTTTTTTTTATAAGCCTTAATCCGAGCACACCGGCATAAAAGTCGATATTTCTTTGGGCATCATTAACCATCGCTGTGATATGATGGATGCCTGACGTTTTTTGCATAGTATTCCCTCCTTGTCACCCAAGAATTTTTTAATGTTTTATTTTGGTCTTTCAATAGAAAACAGCTCGCCAATTTTTGCATAGTTGGTGCCAGCCAATCGACTTACCGCTGCTAGACCCCTAGGATCAATTCTTCCCTTTTCATATATGTTGTTTTCGATATGAAACTGAACAATTTTCCCTATAAAAAGATCACATCCTGGCGAATTCAAACCGCCTAATTCAAGAGAATGCTCCAAAGAACATTCCATTCGAATTTTGGCTTCTTTTACACCAGGTACGGAAATTTTCACACTTTCTACAGGTGTTAAATGAGCTAACTCTATCTCACTCTCATCAGGAGGTAGACTTGCCGCTGTTTGGTTGATTTTTTCTACGTTCTGTTCATCAACTATGTGAATCACAAATTCTTTTGACTCAAGAATATTTCTTGCCGTATCTTTTGGCTGCCCCTCTCTTCGCTGAATCGATAAGGAAATCATTGGGGGGTTTGACGAAACAATATTAAAATAACTGAAAGGTGCCCCATTTAAAATTCCACTTTTCGATAGCGTGGTTACAAAAGCGATCGGTCTTGGAATAATACTTCCGATTAGAAATTTATAATTTTCTCTTTCGGACAATGAGGCTGGATCAATTGAAAGCAAAGAAATCATTCCCTTTTTGTAAAATTAGTCTAATTCTCTTACTTTAAATGGAATCAACCCGCGTTCAATTTGTTCTCTGTGTGGTTCATACTGCGCAGGAAGCATTAATTTTTCACCCATCGTTTCTTGTGATTCATCATGTGCAAAGCCTGGAGGATCTGTTGCAATTTCAAATAAGATTTCCCCGTGTTCTCTAAAATAAATCGCATTGAAATAGTTCCGATCCTGTACTGGCGTTACGCCATAACCATTCGCTGCCACATACTTTTGCCAATCCAATTGGTCTTGGTCATCAATAGCACGCCAAGCAATGTGGTGTACGGTTCCCACACCCATCCGGCCGCGTCCATTTGAAGTTAATTTCAGGTCAATAACATTACCGATATCAGCTGAAGAACGGTAACGGGCAAAATCTCCTTCTTTCCCTACGAGTTCAAGACCCATAACGTTTTCTAACAAATCGGCTGTTTTATTAGGCTGTACGGAAAATAAAGTCGCACCGCCAAACCCTTTGATGGCAACATCCGGTGTTACCCCGCTAAAGTTCCAAGTATTAACTTCCCCTTCCTCTCTTTCAACAATTTCAAGGTGAAGACCATGTGGATCATCGAATTGTAAGTGTTGCTCTCCGAATCTTTCGCTTTTTGTAAAAGGAATATTGAACTTTTCAAGTCTATTCATCCAATATTCAATGGCTCCTTTAGGAACAACATATGAAGTAACTCCTACTTGCCCATCTCCAATTGTTCCCGGGCGGGCTCCAGCCCAAGGGAAAAATGTGATGATGGTTCCAGGTTTTCCTCCTCCATCTCCGAAATAAAGGTGATACGTGCCAGGATCATCAAAGTTTACCGTTTGTTTTACTAAACGAAGCCCTAGAACACCTGCATAAAAATCAACATTCTCCTGTGGATGACCTACAATTGCAGTGATATGATGAATACCCATTGTTTTCTTACTCATTTTAAAACACTCCTTTTTTATTATGATGTCTATTTTTAAATTAAATTATTGGCAAATATTTTAAATTAAGATTCTCTATTTCGAGATATTTTAGAATAATAAAGCATCCAATGCATATTGACCAGGCCCAATGAATGCTACTCCAATAACAACGGCAATGATTGTCAAATTATATTCATATCCATTTTGTGTTGACCAATAACCATTTTGAGCATGAACCTTTACAATTGCCATTACCATTGTAACTGCAATCATAATACCAGCAAGAGGAGTAAGTAACCCTAAAGTAAACAATAATCCTCCAATTAATTCTGCCAGGCCAGCCATCAGTGCCATCATCACACCTGGTTTCAAACCAAGGGACTCCATCCAGCCGCCTGTACCCTTTAAGCCGTAACCGCCAAACCAGCCAAATAATTTCTGTACGCCGTGAGCCATGAATGACAGCCCGATCGCTAACCTAATAATTAATAATCCACTACTTATCATTAAATTAGACCTCCTATTTTTGTCTTTTATCTTGATTTCGAGATATTTGTGAAAAAAATATATATTTACACTCTGTTATTAACTTTTTTTAAAAAGTTCACCATTAACTCGTGCTCATCACCAGTTAAATCTCCAAAAAATGAATCAACCAAGTCTTGATACTTCGGCATGATCTTTTCCATGATGTTCATGCCTTCAGCTGTTAAAGTAATGTGAATAACCCGCCTGTCTTCTCTACAGTCATTTCGTTTTATGATTCCTTTTTGTTCGAGTTTATCTATTACATACGTCATGGAACCGCTTGAGATCAGGATTCTATTTCCAATTTGCTGAATGGTTTGTTTTCCTTGATAGAAAAGTACTTCTAAGACTGAAAACTCAGTGATACTTAGATTATTTTTGGACATTTCATCTCTTAGCCGTTCCTGTATGGCTTTTGAGGTTTGCATTAGCAATAAAAAAGGCTGGTTTGTACATTTCCTTTCCATTCTTACACCTCCTGTTCGAATATCCTTAATTAATATATCTCTAATTCGAGATATTGTCAATACATACTCTCAAATAACTGTTATCTATTTTTCCCTATTGAGCTTCTTCAAAGTTATAGACATCATCTAGTTGGAGTACACGCATTTTACGTGGCAAGAAACTTCGTATCTCTTCTTCATTAAAGCCCACTTGTAATCTTTTTTCATCAAGGATTAATGGTTTTCTTAATAATCCAGGATTCTCATTTATAAGTTTATACAATTCTCGAAGTGAGAGAGAGTCGATATTTATATTTAACTTTCGGAAAGTTTTTGACTTTCTCGAGATAATTTCATCTGTACCATCCTCTGTAAATCGAAGAATATCCTTAATCTCATCTACTGAAAGCTTTTCAGAAAGAATGTTTCTCTCCTGATAAGGAATTTCGTGTTCATCGAACCAAGCCTTTGCTCTTCGGCATGATGTACAACTAGGTGATAGATATAAAGTTACCATAATTAACACTCCCCTATTATATTTTTCATCAGTTCAACTTCTATCAATTAGCTTTCGCATCTATCTTAAACCCGTGTATCTCGAATTACGTTATCTCGAATATGAGATAGTTTTATTATATATCAACTTCTAGAATTGTCAACAACAAATATTAAAAATCCCCTTTATGATTTTTTTCATAAAGGGGTTTAGGTTTATTGCACATTAAATTCCTCTAGCAGCATTATCTCAGTTTGAGGCATCGTTAAACCTAAATGCCAGCATCCCATTCCACCTAGTCCATATTGTCCAACTAAACGAAACTTAGTAAGCAGGCTTCTAGGGTCTTCAAACCACACTTCATGTAAGTTCCCTTTATTGTCTACATAACGGAACCATGGTGCTGCCGCCCTTTCATCATAATGGACTGCACTTTGATAGCCTGTATATAAATCGATTGCATGCTGAGTAGAATAAGCTTTTCCAGACTGTTTCTCCCCTTTTATTGTCCAATCATAAGCATACTGAGGAATTCCCAGCATCAACTTTTTTCTATCTACAATAGTAACAGCGTAATCAAGTGTTGCTTTTACTTTTTCAATTGGAGCGATCGGTCCTGATGGGCCTCCTGGCCAATGCCAATCATACGTCATTAAAAATAATCGATCCAGATACTTTCCAAGTGTTTGATAATCATAACCTGCTGAATAGGATGGTTCCTGATCTCCTTTTTTAGGCGGGACAGCCATCATGACCTCCATTCCTGCTGTATGGAGTTTTTCAGCCAATTCCTTAATAAATTGGTTAAGGTGGCTTCGATCTTTAGGTCTAACTTGTTCAAAGTCAATAACAACGCCTTTATAGTCGTGGCTATCCAAAAGGGAATAGATATTATTAATAAATTTATGTCTCAGCCAATCAGTACTCATTAATGTATGAACGAGCTCAGGATCAAATCCCTTTTCACTTAAATTGGATAAAGTAGCATAAGGGGTTAGATTCTTCTTCCACGCGATTTTATGTGCTTCATTTTCCTTTACTTCAATCAGATTGCCTTGCACATCAGGTTTATACTCAAACACAAAAATACTAGAAAGGGTACTACTATAGTTATTGATCATCCATGTATTCGCGTTTTTATCTTTTGGAACAAAATAGGTTCCAGTCCAGATATCATATTTTGGCGGACGAGGGATACTCAATTTTTGCCCTGGAACAATCACTCGATTTTTCAACCCATTTTGGTTCATTAACGTTTGTTCACTAATTGCATGTCGTTTTGCAATCTCCCAAACACTTTCCCCTGGCTGAACGATGTAAGTGGACCCCGGTATTAACATTGCCTGCCCAGGAACCAGTCCTATATTTTTAGCTAAACCATTTATCTTTGCAAGTTCGTCTTTATTTATTTTATATTGTTTTGAAATTTTATTTAAGCTATCTCCAGACTTCACTTCATGTATGACTTGAGCATTGGTCAAACTTGGGGTAAACAGAACAATACATACTGAAATGAATAACATTTTAAATTTTTTTACCATAAATAAAATCCTCCTTATGTATTTGTACTTTGTTTTTACCTAGTAACCCCTTTTGAGCTTTAAAATAAAATTGGATTTCTTGTGTTTATTGGATATAGTTTTCCATCTAATGCGAAAGAAATTTTACCCGTTTCTTCAGAAACAACTAGAGCAAGTGCATCGCTTTTTTCAGAAATTCCTAAGGCTGCACGATGGCGTGTTCCAACTTTTTTATCTCCAGTTACTACAGTTGTCAGTGGAAGTACATTCGCTGCTGAGACGACTGTATTTTCCCGTATTAAAACAGCTCCATCATGTAATGGATTCCCTGGATAAAAAATGGATTCCAATAATTTGGGTGTTACCATAGCTCCTATAGTTGTTCCCTTTTGGATAAGGGTGTCAACAGAATCACTACGTTCAACGACAATTAGTGCCCCATGTTTTTGTTTCGATAGAATTTGAGCAGCAATAGATAAATCATCATATGTATCCGTAAAGGATGATAAGTAACAATTTAAATAAAAGGAAGCGGCCATCGATTCAATTTTAATTAGATGTTCTTTCACATCCTCTAAACTCCCTAATACACAGTGATTTTCGTTACCTAGGATATTTAAATTGATTTCAAGTAAATTAATTATATTTCTAATACCATCCTCCAAATTTTGCTTTAATGGTGAAAAATCACAATTACTCTCCATGTGGATATTCCTCCAACTATTCTTCGGCTAAATACTTATACCTATATTTGCACTTTAGAAATAGTATTAGTCTTGAGTTTAGAAATTATAGATATGACTTTCCTCAAAAACTTGCAGGCTACTTTCATTGATTTATGCGTCTATATTTACTATAATTTATATAGGTTACTAAAAGTATACATGTTACTTTTTATATTTTTAATTTAAGAAGCGAGGTATGGAAAATGAATATGTTAGAATCAAAAGTAATTCAAACTAGATCTGAAAAAGAAATATTTATAGAAGAAAAATCAAATATTGAATTGAACGAGTTTCGTACACTTATAAAGAACACTCCTTTTTATGAATTTATGATTGGACTTGATCTAATTCGAATTAGGGATAATGAGTATTACGGAAATAAAAAAAGTTACGTTACTATAAGAATTTCAGAAGATTTACAATCTCTTTTCGTATTAGAGCCTGATCTCCAAAGTATCTTTGCAGTCAAAGATAAACAAGAAAAAGAAGCGGCAATCGAATTAATTCAATATCTTTTAGTTAATTCTCAAACTTTTAAACAAGTGGTATCTGAGATGATTAGTAACCTAAAGAAAATAAATATCGTTAATGGATTTGAAGTCAAGGAAGTAAAGGCTAAACTGGCTGTGCTGGAAAGAATATTAAATGTAAGTGAGGAAGATGTTAAATTCATGATTCGAAAGGAAAAAATAGCTTAGTTTTTTTAGAAGGAGAACGACCCTTAGTTATTGGCTTTTCTCTTTATTTATTTAAATTAGATAGAAAGGTATAGCTGCTGCACTCAAAAAAAGAACCCTAGATAACATCTTTTTGTTATCAGGGTTCTTTTTTTGAAGATTTCTGTCTTCCTTAATAAGACCTCCTGCTAAAACGATCATGCATACGTCTCGCTTTTTCTTCTTCATCTATTATAACGAGTAGACTTGCAGAAAAATTTATAAAAATAAATATAAATAAAAATAGCTGCATTCCTACGCTTATATTAAGTTAAGTTATTGGTAAAAGCCTATCATAGAAACAAAAAAGGCAGTCCAATTCGTATGTGAATAGGACTGCTTTTTAACGCGTTATTTAATGTTTTGTGCTAGTAAACAGAATCTTGTTAATCTAAGACAAGAGTGCTTTTATTTACTATTATTTAGATATGCGTTTTTGTAATTCTTCTCTTTCCGCTTCATATCCTGGTTTTCCTAGGAGGGCAAACATGTTTTTCTTGTATGCCTCTACACCTGGCTGGTCAAAAGGATTAACTCCCATTAGTAATCCGCTGATTCCACACGCTTTCTCAAAGAAATACACCATTTCTCCGAAAGTATACTCATTTAATTGATCCAATTCGACAGTTAGGTTTGGAACTCCACCATCCACATGAGCTAAAACTGTACCTTGTGCAGCATTCTTATTGACATAGTCCATGGTCTTTCCAGCTAGATAATTTAAACCATCCAGGTCGGCATCCTCTTCATCCAGAGTGATGTCTATTTTAGGTATTTTTACAGTTACAACTGTCTCGATAATGTCACGGCGACCTTCCTGGACATATTGTCCCATTGAATGAAGATCTGTGGTGAAATCGACAGAAGCAGGATACAGACCCTTTTGGTCCTTTCCTTCACTTTCACCAAATAACTGTTTCCACCATTCTGATACATAATGAAGGGAAGGTTCAAAGTTTACCAGTAGTTCAATTGATTTTCCTTTACGATAAAGGGCATTTCTGACTGCCGCGTATTGATAACTTTGGTTTTCTGCCAAGTTCGGGTTATTATACTTATCCGCAGCAGCGGCGGCACCTGCCATCATTTTATCAATATCTAGCCCGGCTGTCGCAATTGGTAATAAACCTACTGCTGTTAATACCGAGTATCTGCCGCCGACATCATCAGGAATGACAAAAGTTTCATATCCTTCTTCATCTGCAAGTGTTTTTAATGCTCCTTTAGCACGATCTGTTGTCGCATAAATACGTTTTTTCGCTTCTTCTTTACCATACTTTTTTTCCATATAATCTCGGAAAATACGGAACGCAATAGCAGGCTCTGTTGTTGTTCCTGATTTTGAGATGACATTGACCGAAATATCTTTGTCCTTAATCACATCAAATAAATGGGTTAGATATGTAGCACTGATATTTTGTCCAGCAAAATAAATCTCTGTTTTATCATCCATTTGGTTATGAAATGTATGAGATAGTGACTCTATCGCAGCTCTCGCACCAAGATAAGAGCCACCGATACCGATTACGATCAACGCATCGGAATTACTGCGGATTCTTTCAGAAGCAGCTTTGATTCTTGCAAATTCTTCTTTATCATAGTTATACGGCAGATCTACCCATCCAAGATAATCAGAGCCTGGTCCTTTTTTCTCGTGGAGCATGTTATGTGCTGTTTTCACAAATTCACTTAAATAACCCACTTCATGCTGCTGCATGAATGATAATGCATTCGAATAATCAAAGGTAATAGTCATTGTTGTTTCTCCCTCTTTCTTTCCTTCAGGCTTCAGTAATTTTTTCTTACGTATATCCTTATTAAGGACTAATCTTAATGTGGGATATCCTGATTGTCTTTCATCATACTTATGAAGGACTAATCCCCAAAAACCTTCCCGTTTTTCTTTATCGACCTTTAAGAATGAAATTTAACAAAGGCTTTCAATTAATTAATGTGTAAGGGCGTTAGTCCTAACCTAACCTAGCCAAGATAGGAGATAACGCCTCTCATTTTTCAGTAACTTTTAAACAGTTTTCCAGTCCGCAGCAAATTTTTCAAGTCCTTGGTCTGTTAACGGATGTTTTGATAATTGCTCAATTACCTTAAACGGAATGGTAGCAATATGTGCTCCAGCCAACGCTACGCGGGTTACGTGATCTGGATGACGTACAGATGCTGCAATGATTTGTGAATCAAGTTTTTGAACACGGAACATTTCTGCAATTTTTGCGACTAGTTCTACACCATCTTCATTAATATCATCTAAACGTCCTAAGAATGGTGATACATAAGTTGCCCCTGCACGAGCTGCCAATAATGCCTGGTTCACACTAAATATTAGAGTAACGTTAGTCTTAACACCTTTTTTTGTTAAATAGCGGCAAGCCTCAAGTCCATCAAGGGTCATTGGAAGTTTGATGGTAATATTTTTATCCCCGCCATTAATTTTAATCAGTTCGTTTGCTTCCGCAATCATTTGTTCAGCAGTCAAAGCATTCGGTGTTACCTCGGCTGACACTGACTCCACTTCTGGAACAGCATTTAAGATTTCTGCAATACGATCTTCGAATTTAACGCCTTCTTTAGCTACTAGGGAAGGATTAGTTGTAACACCAGATAACACGCCAATTTTATAGGCCTTTTTGATTTCCTCTAGGTTTGCAGTATCGATAAAAAATTTCATGAAATATTTCCTCCAATTTTAATATAGTTTTTTTTAATTCTTTACAACAGCATGTCCGCCAAATTCATTTCTTAACGCCGCAACAACTTTTCCTGTAAAAGTATCGTTTTCTAAGGAACGGTAACGCATCAATAAAGACATAGCAATAACTGGCGTAGCAGTCTGAAGATCTAACGCTGCTTCTACTGTCCATTTTCCTTCACCTGAGGAGTGCATAATCCCTTTAATTTCATCCAATTTAGCATCTTTTGAAAATGCATTTTCTGTTAGCTCCATTAACCATGAACGAATAACAGAACCATTATTCCAAACTCTTGCTACCTTTTCATAATCAAAATCAAATTCACTTTTTTCCAGTACTTCAAAACCTTCCCCAATTGCAGCCATCATTGCATACTCTATTCCATTATGAACCATCTTTAAGAAATGTCCGCTGCCTGCTTTACCAGCATATAAGAAGCCATTTTCAACAGCTGTATCTCTGAAAAGAGGTTGTACTACTTTCCATGCTTCTGGATCACCGCCGATCATATAACAAGCGCCATTTCGAGCACCTTCCATACCGCCTGAAGTACCTGCATCCATAAATCTTACGCCGATTTCCTTTAATTCATTGTAGCGTTGAATCGATTCCTTATAGTGTGAATTACCTGCTTCAACGATAATATCACCCTTTTCCAAATAGGGTAAGATCTCACCAATAACAGAATCTACCACTGCATGCGGGACCATGATCCAGACAATTCTTGGATGATCTAAGGATTGGATGAGTTCTTTATAACTTGATACACCTGTAGCTCCATATTCCTTCATATTTTCTACTGCACTTGGATTAACATCAAATGCTACCACTTCGTGCTGGTGTTCCATTAAATTTTGCCCTAAGTTCAATCCCATTTTTCCTAAACCAATAAGTCCGACTTTCATTATGTTCTCCTCCAATGGTGTATAATAATTTTTTTCTGTTTCATTAATCATCTAACTAAGAATGTTGTAAGACACTTTTTGCTATCCGTACTACATTGTCAGTGGTAAATCCAAACTGCTTCATAACTGCTGTTCCTTCACCAGAGGCACCAAAAGTCTCTATGGAAAGAATTTCCCCTTCAAATCCCACGAATCTCTCCCATCCAAGTGAAATTCCCATTTCTATGGCAACTCGTTTTGAATTTGAAGAAGGGAGCACCTCTTCTTTATATTCCGTTGGTTGCTGACTAAACAATTCCCAGCTTGGCATTGCAACAACACGTACAGATATTTTTTCCTTCTCAAGTTCTGTTTTTGCGTTTACTGCCAATGATACTTCTGAACCTGTCGCAATTAAAATCACATCCGGTGTTGCATTTGTTTCTTCAATTACATACGCTCCCCTTGAAAGGTTCTCCAAATTAGCTTTTGTCTCATTAAAGACCGGTAAGTTTTGGCGGCTTAAGATCAACGCAACCGGACCTTCTGTCTGCTGAAGAGCATATGCCCAAGCATTGGCAGTCTCATTTGCATCCGTTGGTCTTATCACCGTTAAACCTGGTATAGAACGAAGTGCTGCAAGATGTTCAACCGGTTCATGAGTAGGACCATCCTCACCAACTGCGATGGAATCGTGTGTAAATACATAGATGACTGGAAGCTTCGATAATGCCGCTAGACGGATAGACGGACGAAGATAATCATTAAATACAAAGAAGGTACTTACAAAAGGTTTCACACCGCCGTGATACGCCATACCATTGGATGCTGCTCCCATTGCATGTTCACGGACCCCGAAGTAAACATTACGTGCTCCGTATGATTCAACTGCATACATTTGTTCACCTTTAATTTCCGTCATAGTAGAATGGGACAAGTCTGCACTCCCGCCAAAGATAGTTGGAACAGATTTTACATAATGGTTGATAGCTTCTCCGCTGGCAACGCGTGTTGAAACGGCTTTACCTGTATCAAAGGTCAATATATCGTTTGTATCAATCAGTACTTTTCCATCTATAGCATTTGTTAATCGGTCAGCTAATTCTGGATATGCTTGCTTATATGATTCGTATAAGCTCATCCAGTTTTGTTCAGCATCGATCCCTTTATTCTTTAATTGTGCAAAGTGTGCTTTTACTTCCTCTGGAACGTAGAAATCTTCTTCATAAAGCCAGTTATATGCTTGTTTTGTCGCTTTTCCTTCTTCTGCTCCCAGTGGTGCACCATGTGCTTTATTGGTCCCTGCTACCTTTGGACTGCCATATCCAATAATCGTTCTGATTTCAATTAAACTTGGCTGGTCTGTTTTTTGTTTGGCTGCTTCGATAGCGTTAGAAATAGCTTCAAGGTCATTTCCATCTTCCACTCTCAAATAGTGCCAATTTGCTGATTCCGCCCTTTTCTCAATATTTTCAGAGAATGAAGCATTTAATTCGCCATCCAATGAGATATCATTTGAATCATAAAGAACTACCAGCTTCCCAAGTTTCATATGTCCTGCCATTGACATCGCTTCATAAGAAACACCTTCCATTAAGTCACCATCTCCAACTAACGCATAGGTATAGTGATCAATAACCCGGTGTCCTTCTTTATTAAACTTTGCTGCTAAATGTGCTTCTGCCATCGCCATTCCAACAGCATTCGCAAACCCTTGGCCTAATGGACCTGTGGTTGCTTCTACTCCAGCAGTATGACCGAATTCAGGATGCCCAGGCGTTCTGCTATTTAATTTTCGGAAGTTTTTCAAATCATCAATCGTGACATCATAACCAGCTAAATGAAGCATGCTATACAGCAAACTGGATCCATGACCTGCCGATAAAACAAATCGGTCACGGTTAAACCATTTTGGGTTTTCAGGGTTGTGATGAAGATGTTTTGCCCATAATGCATACGTCATGGGTGCTGCTCCCATTGGTAGACCAGGATGTCCTGAATTTGCTGTATTAATTGCATCAATAGATAGTGTTCGAATCGTAGTTACTGCTAACTGATCAATATTTTGAGACATCGTTAATTTCCTCCAGATTATCTTAGATGTTTAGTAAAGTATCCTTTGTTTCTTGAAGCGTTTCATCAAGCCACCATTTAAAGCCGTTTTCCTCCAGCAAGGAATCAGAAGCTGCAGGACCATATGAACCTGACTGATAATGATGGAGCGGTACTAAATTGTTCTCAAATGCATGAAGAATCGGCTGCACCCATTCCCATGACAATTCAACTTCTTTCCAATGTGCAAAGAAGGTGGAATCCCCGTTAACTGCATCATAGATTAGTCGTTCATACGCTTCTGGTACACCTAATCCTATCTGTTCATTAGAAAAATTAATTCTGATTGGAGTAACCTTTCTATTATCCAATGGGTTTTTGCTGTTTAATTGTAAGGAGATATTTTCATTCGGATTGATTTCAATCATTAATAGATTAGGTTCAATTTGATTATTTTTATCTTCGCTATTTTTAAATTCGATCACAATTCGCGTTAATTTTTCCTTCATTCTTTTTCCTGTACGAATGTAAAAAGGAACTCCAGTCCATGATGGATGATCCACCCACAAACGGGCAGCAACAAATGTATCAGTTGTAGAAGAAGGATTAACTCCAGGCTCTTCTATATAACTTGGAACTTTTTGATCATTTATCTCGCCTGAACTGTATTGGCCGCGGACAATATCGTATGAGACATCTTCTTCTTTTAAAGGACGTAGAGACTTAATGACCTTCCGCTTCTCATGTCTTATTCCCGCTGCGTTAATTTTTTCAGGCTTATCCATGGCAGTCATCATCAAAATTTGCAGCATGTGGTTTTGAACCATATCACGGATTGCTCCTGCTTGGTCGTAATAACCCGCTCGCTTCTCAACCCCAACAGTTTCACTAGCAGTAATTTGGACATTTGCAATATGGTCTTTATTCCAAACCGCCTGCAGAATGGGGTTGGCGAAAGCCAAGGCTTCCAGGTTCTGAACCATTGGTTTGCCTAGGTAATGGTCGATTCGATAAATTTCCTCTTCTTCAAAAGCACGGCTTAGTTTTTGATTGAGTTCACGTGCAGATTGGAGGTCATGACCGAAAGGCTTTTCAATGATTAATCGTTTCCAGCCAACTGTCTGACCTAGGCCGCTATTTTTTATATTTAGGGCAATCGTGTCAAAAAATTCTGGTGCCACAGAAAGATAAAACATTCGGTTTTCCGTTAAATTAAGTTCTTCTTCCCGCTGCTTCACTAATTGAAGCAGTTGTTGATAATCTTCTTTACTGTTGACATCCAATCTACTGTAGCGAAAATAGTCTAAAAACTCTCCCATATTTGCTGCCTCATGTTCTAGGCGGCGTGAAAAGTCTAAAATAGAGTCTTTCACTTGCTCTTGAAAATCAGCATGTGAAAGTTCCCCTCTTCCGAGTCCGATAATAGATATGGACTGTGGTAATTTTTGATCAACATATAAGTTATAAAGAGCTGGGAAAATCTTCCTCATTGCTAAATCCCCTGTTGCTCCAAATAAGACAAAGGTCATTGATTCCATTATTTTTCCCCCAAGTTCAATTTATGACTTCTCCCATTTTCTAGCTGCGGATGATTGTTGCAAGCTTTTTATCTTGAATGGTAATCACACGATCTGCCATTCCTACAAATAATCCGTTATCAACTACACTTGGTATAAGGTTTAGGTTCTTCTCTAACTCTTTTGGGTACGTAATTTCTTGAAAGTTGCTGTCTATAATATAGTTACCGTTATCTGTTACATAAGGGGTCCCATCCTTTTGCCGCAGCCTCGGACTTGCCCCAAGTTCCCTAATATGTTTTACTGTCATTTCGTAACCAAATGGGACGACTTCTATCGGCAGTGGAAAAGTTCCTAGTGTATCGACATTTTTATCAGAGTCGGCAACGACAATGAAAGTTTTAGCTGCTGCAGCAATGATTTTCTCTCTTAAAAGAGCACCGCCGCCTCCTTTAATAAGATTTAACTTAGGATCTACCTCATCTGCACCATCAATTGCAACATCAATTTGCTCAACCTCATCGAGCGATACAAGTGGAATGCCAAGTTCTATCGCTAATTTTTTTGTTTGTTCAGAAGTCGGAACTCCTATAATAGTAAGTCCCTGCTGGACTAACTGACCAAGCTTCGTGATGGTATAAAATACAGTAGAACCTGTACCTAGTCCAACTACCATTCCGTCTTTCACATACTCAACAGCTTTTTCTCCAACTTCTTTCTTTTCATTCAAGGCATTGTCCCCCTTCAACTAAAGTTGGGATTACTAGATATTAATCTGTCCATTGTTTTGCAACTTGTTCCAATGCCATTTGCAAGATTTGTGTTTCAGGAGTGTCCTTTCTTGCAATGACATTGGTTTGATAGTTCTTCCCTTTAAAATTAAGTTTTACAGTTACTACGATCATCGTGTTCACTCCTTATCTTTTTTTGTGAATTATAAAAGTTATATTTAATAACCTAGGTAACTTTATGTAACCATAATATATCGCAACACTAATTATCGTCAAGTGAAGTATCTCGAAATTGAGATATTTTTTAATAACCTTGCCAAGTCCTTATTAATAAACAGAAATCAACCGACCTATTGAATGAGCTACGTAAATACTTGGGGTACACAATTACTTCAAATTATTCTAGGGCATTAAAGGTTAACTGTCTATTTAAGATGGTTCTATTTTCCCTTTAGTTGTTATACGCAACATTCCCGGCACCTTATTGAATATCCTGCTTTAACAAACCTGTCACCGCTAGAATTCCTGTAGATAGCTATTTTTCGCGTTTGAAAAAAATAGAGCCCCTCAGTAAGATGATTATACACACACAACACAAAATCATTCTTAGGAGGAAGCTCTATTATGAAGTTTAAAATGCAAGACAAACAAAATCAACTAATTGAAAGAATTTCGATCAAACATCTTATTGTCGGAATAGATATAGCCCAACAGTTTCACGTTGCTCGTGCCGTAAACTTCCGTGGCATTGTTATTGGTGATCCTCTAACGTTCGAAAATAATGAAGATGGCTTTGCTAGATTAATACAATGGATTAATCGGTTGAAAGCTTTAAAGGGCTTAGATACAACGATCGTTGGTATGGAGCCAACCGGACACTACTGGGTTAACTTATCAAAATGGCTTTATGAAAGAAATATTGAAGTAGTGACAGTAAACCCCCACCTTGTAAAAAGAAATAAAGAAAATCGTGATAATACCCAATCTAAAAGTGATAAAAAAGATGCCTTAGTTATCGCTGATATGGTGAAGAATGGCTATTATTCGTTTATTCGCCCTTCTTCAGAAATCTTTGAAAAACTACGAGTCTTAATGTCTAATCGTGACATGACCGTAAAAAGACTTGTTAGTGCTGTAAATCAGATTAACCGTTGGGTAGATATTGTTTTCCCAGAACTTCGGCAAGTTTTCAAAGATGTTAAAGGAAAAGGGGCAATCGCAACACTTCGCTTATTCCCTACCCCACTTGAAATTAGTTCAATGAAACCACAGGATATCGTGAACGGCTGGAAAACCTTAATGAAACGACAAGCTGGTTTAAGAAAGGCACAACTACTTATTGAATTAGCTACCCATTCTGTTGGTACACCACAAGCTCTTGATGCTTATAAATTACACTTGGAACAATTACTTGAAGAATTCGATCTAGCTACAGCCCAACTGGAAAGAGTTGAAAAGGAAGTCACTGAAGTTCTTAGTAAAATACCTTTCGCTAAAAAATTGCTTGCCATTAAAGGCATAAGCGAAATTGCACTTGCAGGTATTTTAGGAGAAGCTGGAGATCTCAGTGGTTTTGCTCATGGTAATTCTTTATTACGACATGCAGGGTTACATTTAGCAGAGGCAAGTTCAGGTAAATGGAAAGGACAAATTGTCCTCTCAAAACGAGGAAGGTCCCGTTTACGACGCTTTTTGTACCTAGCGACAATGAGCCTTGTCATGAACAACCCCGATTTTAAAGAATTGCATTCTAATAATGTTAATGTAAAAAAGATGAAGAAAATGAAGTCCATCATGAAACTAATAAATAAATTCGCAAGAATTCTAGTAGGAATGGCAAGAAAAAATGAATCTTATCGTTCCGACAAAGTACAACCTTTAATTTCAATAGCTGCTTAATAAAATTTCCAACATATCTTCAATTACAGGTAAATTAATAAACTAATAGATAAATATATATCGAATATTGGCTTATTCGTAGGATTTCAAAGAAAGTACGAAGGACCGGATTACTTAAGCATAAGGGCTCTGACCCGTTCCGTTAGAAAGACCGGCATCTACCACTTGGATAGGTATGACGAAGGAATGAGAGGGCATTTGACCCGTTGAGACATGGGAGCGAAAACCTCCAGGGGTGGCGTGGAGAAAACGTACATTATATGGAAAATAGTGGAGATATCACTACCTCCTTTATTTAGGTATGCCTTCATGTAGCCAAAATGCTTAAAACTCTTTTCATCAGTCCCCTGATGTAATCCAAGTTATTTGAAATCCTGCGAATAAGTGAGTATTTGAGAGATAATCGAATCTAACTGAGGGAGCTTAAGTGCATTCTTTTTTATTACGCAGTATTTACTCTACTACGTAATAGAATAGTGCCCCCAAACACTCAATTCAAAAGGATCATCTACTTGTTCCCCTTTTTTATATAATCTCCTCCCAATGTATCTTAAATTAATGTTATGAATTTTTAATCTTATCTTTGGTAATAATGGACTTTTAGCAACAAAATATTTTTAGGAAAGTGAGGATACTAATGAAAGGACATTTTTACAGAAGAGGATGCAAGTGCAATAAGAAAAAATGCACTTGTGGGTCTAAGTGGGCTTTCACCGTTGATATTGGATTAGATCCAGTTACCGGCAAAAGAAAGCAAAAGGTAAAAAGCGGCTTTAATACTAAGCAGGAAGCTGAAGAAGCTGCTGCCACTTTATTTCACGAATTTAAACCAAGGAATATATTTAGAGGAAAGAGAAAAAATGTTTAAAGACTTTGCAATTGAGTGGCTTCCTATCTACAGTGATTCTAAAGATGTAAAGCCCGGAACGATTCGAGTGCGCCTTCATGAAATCGGAAAGTTGTTGCCCTACTTTGCCAAATTAAAGTTAAAGGATATTACAAGAAAGATGTATCAGGACGCTCTAAACGATTTAAAGAACCAAGGTTATTCTGATAGCACAAGGGAAGGAATTCATCGAACAGGGAGGATGATTTTTCGAAAAGCTTTGGAACTAGAGTTAATAAAGAAGGACCCGACTGAATTCGCTTATGTGAAAAAGGATAAGAAAACGATTGAACAGTTGGAAGAAGAGGAAGTTCCTAAGTATCTTGAAAAAGAAGAGCTTGCCTTATTTTTAGAAATAGCCAAAGCCAATGGCCTTGAACATGATTACTTAGTTTTTTTGATTTTAGCCTATACGGGAATTAGGGTGGGAGAATTAGTTGCTCTCAAGTGGAAGGATATAGATTTTAAAAACCACACTATCAGCATTACCAAAACTTATTACAATCCTAATAATAATACGCTGGAATATCAGCTAGTCACACCAAAGACGAGAAAATCACGACGAAAAATCATTGTAGATGATGAGGTGATTCATGAATTGATGGTACATAAAAAAGTTCAGGAGAAAGTTATCGAACGGCTTGGGAATATTTATAATAATAAGAACTTTATCTTTGCCAAGATGGAACGGCAATATGGTTATCCCATTGTCATTAAAACCATTCAAAACAGAATGGCAAGGCTACTTAGAATTTCAGGAATAAATCCTGATTTAACACCACATTCCTTACGCCATACGCATACCTCGCTTCTTGCAGAAGCTGGAATTTCACTTGAACAAATCATGGACAGGCTTGGTCATACCGATGATCAAATAACGAAAAATGTGTATCTGCACGTAACCCAAGAAATGAAAAAAGAAGCCTCCCAAAAGTTCGCTGAACTTATGAGAAGCCTCCGTTAATTCCTCAATGTTAGCAAAATGTTAGCATTCCACTCTCATCTTACTCCAAAGCCCAGTCATATCAAGGGTTTGGGGGTGTTATTACATCATGCCGCCCATTCATTTTCATATTTAATAGAAAGAAATGGTGTATAAAAAAGGCTTTAAATCAACATTTCAAAATAGTTTGACTTAAATGTTTTAAATACGATATAAAGCATTGGAGGACAAATAGGAGGACAAAAGAGGACTACTAAGTATATATAAAGCCCTTCTCAATTGATTGGGGCTTTTCCTCTTCAGCAGACAATCCTTCTTCAACTCAAGCGCCCTATAGGTTAAGTGCATTACTTCACAATCTTTCCTTTTATACTAAAAAAGGGTCGCCGTAGCAACCATTAACGATTCATTTTATACTAAAAATTATAGATAAATTTATGCTTGGATCGATTTTCTAAAGGCGACTTGCGCTATTTCCTTTTTGATACTATGAATGTCTTTTACTATAGTTTGGGTTAGAAGCTATTTTAATTAATATATAAAGAATAAAAAATCCAATTCCTAATCCAGGAATTAAAGACAACATTGGAAGCCAAATAGGACCAAATGATATTCCTAAAATGATTTGGCGACATGAGACCTATTGTGACAAAATACGCTCCAAAGGCAAATGGAAAAAACGATAAGCGGGGATTTTCCCCTTCCGCAAATTTATAGGCATCATACATAGCAAACATAATAAACACAAGGAGTAAAACATAAGCCATTGGTAATCCGCCACTGCTGCAGCTTCTTTTATTTTGCCAAGAAAACGCGGAAGCCAAGTCCAGCAAGCATGGTTAATCATCCCCAAATTGTCTTTTGTTTATTAAAAACGGAACCGACTTTATTGTAATAGATGTTCTAAATAATGCTTATTATGAAGAATACTTGGATGATCAGGAAGGTATTGACGGGCGATCTCGTTATGTGTATAGGCTAGTGCATGGTTCCCTATTTGTGAGTAACACACGCATAATTGTAAATGCGGAAGCCAAGTCCAGCAAGCATGGTTAATCATCCCCAAATTGTCAGTGGGCTTTTCGAGTTGGGTAGCCAGTTTGTACCAAAAAAGAGCTTGATAGGGGTGATTATTATGAAGGAACCTGTACCCTAATCTGCAGCAAAAATCAGCTCGAGGTGAGTCGTATTCAAAAGATTTTAATATATAATGAAGCTCGTTTTCATGATCACCTATTGCATTATAACAATCGGCAAGCCTGCCACATGCAGAAATGTAATCTTCTACCCATCCATTATTTGTTGCTAAAAATTGTTTATAGTACTTGATAGCATCCTCAAGCTTATCGTGTTCAAGCAGTTCGTTTGCATAGTAAAATAAGTCTCTGGGAGAGAATTGTTCACCGTGTTTTAGACGGTTTTCATAGATAAGGAGATTACGGTCAGAGTGGTGATGTATACTACAATGGGTAACAGCAACCTCGCTGTGTAGAATATTTCCCCAAACTTCCAAGTACTCGTGTACTGCCCCATACCATTGGAAGTTATTTTTCCTTTTTACAAGGCGATTACGCCGCAGGCTCGTAATGACTTTTCCTTTTTCATCAATGTTCAGATTATAATGCATGGTGACTGAATCAATAGTAGTGTCAAGTGTCTCCTTCAACTTTGAAAATTTTTTGCAATCATCTTCCATTAAAACATCATCCGCATCTAACCAAAAAATGTAATCCATTTTGGCGTTTTTAAAAGCGAAATTACGGGCTGCAGCAAAGTCTTCAATCCATTGGAAGTCGAGAATATGATCCGTATATTGAGATACAATTTCTTTCGTTTTATCTGTTGAACCTGTGTCTACTATAATGATTTCATCTACAAGGTCTTTTACCGAATCAAGACATCTTGCAATAGTGTCCTCTTCATTTTTTACAATCATGCAAAGACTAATTGTAATCATGTTTAATTAGCTCCTTTAACCCACGATTTTCCTATTTTTAAGTTACGTAAAAAGACAATGTATGGTGTGTACACTCTTGGTAATTGGTTATATAAAAAAATCAATTACGCCCTCAATATCATGCTGTACATAAAATTGAGGGGCGATTAATTGAAAGTTGTTGGATATACAAAGTTTTGAATTCCTTTATTGCCCTGTGAACCACAAGTTTTTTCTCCAAATGTTCCTACCTATCCGCCTGGAACCTAGTGAAAGCTTAGTACAAATTCGCACTGATTTTATGAGGGTTCCTAATCATTCAAAACTAATTCAATTTTTTAAGGACAATAGAAGCGTTTACGTTTGTTTGTGTGCCTCCAGCTAAAGTTTGAAGGATAACTGCTGCAGCAGAACTATGATTTCGAAGGGTAAGAACATCTCCAGCTGATATGGCGATTATAGCCTGACCGTTGTTTTGCTGAGTTCCAGCCCCTGAACCATAGACGGTTCCTGCAACAGGGGCACCATTTAAAAATAGTGAGAATTGGTTTGGTTCTACACCTGACACGGAGAAAGTAACCTCGTAGTCTCCAGGAGTGGTAACTAAAATTTGAGAGGTTCCAGGCGCATGCGTAATTCCAGGTGTAATTATTCCATTTGAATCAAAAATAACATCAGCCTCTATAGGCACAACCTGAGCACTGAGATTGTAAATATAACCGTATTGGGATAATCCACCTGCTGCTCCCGTTGCTCCTGTTGCTCCTGTTGCTCCAGCAGGTCCTGTTGCTCCTGAAGGTCCTGTTGCTCCTGCAGCTCCAGCAGGCCCTGTTGCTCCTGTATCTCCAGCAGGTCCTGTTGCTCCTGTTGCTCCTGTTGCTCCTGAAGGTCCCGTTGCTCCTGTTGCTCCTGAAGGTCCCGTTGCTCCTGTAGCTCCAGCAGGTCCTGTTGCTCCAGCAGGTCCTGTTGCTCCTGAAGGTCCTGTTGCTCCTGCAGCTCCAGCAGGCCCTGTTGCTCCTGTATCTCCAGCAGGTCCTGTTGCTCCTGTTGCTCCTGTTGCTCCTGAAGGTCCCGTTGCTCCTGTTGCTCCTGAAGGTCCCGTTGCTCCTGTTGCTCCTGAAGGTCCTGTTGCTCCTGCAGCTCCAGCAGGCCCTGTTGCTCCTGTATCTCCAGCAGGTCCTGTTGCTCCTGTTGCTCCTGTTGCTCCTGAAGGTCCCGTTGCTCCTGTTGCTCCTGAAGGTCCCGTTGCTCCTGTTGCTCCAGCAGGTCCTGTTGCTCCTGTTGCTCCAGCAGGTCCTGTTGCTCCTGAAGGTCCTGTTGCTCCTGCAGCTCCAGCAGGCCCTGTTGCTCCTGTAGCTCCAGCAGGTCCTGTTGCTCCTGTTGCTCCTGTTGCTCCTGAAGGTCCCGTTGCTCCTGTTGCTCCTGAAGGTCCCGTTGCTCCTGTAGCTCCTGAAGGTCCCGTTGCTCCTGTTGCTCCTGAAGGTCCTGTTGCTCCTGTTGCTCCTGTTGCTCCTGAAGGTCCCGTTGCTCCTGTAGCTCCTGAAGGTCCTGTTGCTCCTGAAGGTCCCGTTGCTCCTGTAGCTCCAGCAGGCCCTGTTGCTCCTGTATCTCCAGCAGGTCCTGTTGCTCCTGTTGCTCCTGTTACTCCTGAAGGTCCCGTTGCTCCTGTAGCTCCTGTAGCTCCTGAAGGTCCCGTTGCTCCTGTTGCTCCTGAAGGTCCTGTTGCTCCTGAAGGTCCCGTTGCTCCTGTTGCTCCTGAAGGTCCTGTTGCTCCTGTTGCTCCTGTTGCTCCTGTTGCTCCTGAAGGTCCTGTTGCTCCTGTTGCTCCAGCAGGTCCTGTTGCTCCAGCAGGTCCTGTTGCTCCTGAAGGTCCTGTTGCTCCTGAAGGTCCTGTTGCTCCTGTAGCTCCAGCAGGTCCTGTTGCTCCTGTAGCTCCTGAAGGTCCCGTTGCTCCTGAAGGTCCCGTTGCTCCTGAAGGTCCCGTTGCTCCTGCGGCTCCAGAAGGTCCTGTAGCTCCTGTAGCTCCAGAAGGTCCTGAAGGTCCTGTTGCTCCTGCAGCTCCAGAAGGTCCTGTAGCTCCAGCAGGTCCTGTTGCTCCAGAAGGTCCTGTTGCACCTGTAGCTCCAGCAGGTGCGTTTACCTTGACCACGACTTTTTGCTCGACTTTAGATTTGCATTGACATGTTTTGTGCTCACAATCATTACATTTTTTTTGATTGCATTGACATGTTTTGTGCCCGCAATCTTTACATTTTTTTCGATTGCATTGACATGTTTTGTGCTCACAATCATTACATTTTTTTCGATCGCATTGACATGTTTTGTGCCCGCAATCTTTACATTTTTTTCGATTGCATTGACATGTTTTGTGCCCGCAATCTTTACATTTTTTTCGATTGCATTGACATGTTTTGTGCTCACAATCATTACATTTTTTTCGATCGCATTGACATGTTTTGTGCCCGCAATCTTTACATTTTTTTCGATTGCATTGACATGTTTTGTGCCCGCAATCTTTACATTTTTTTCGATTGCATTGACATGTTTTGTGCCCACAATCTTTACATTTTTGATTGCATTGACATGTTTTGTGCCCGCAATCATTACATTTTTTATCATTACTCAATTTTCCCACCTCCTTTAATCAGAGTTACGGTATTATATGATGGGAAATTTATTCGGAATGGACAAGTTCCCTAAATTTTTTAAATTTGATTTCAATATTTTCACTTGTTTATAACACTCAGTATCATATTAATGGGAAAATAAGGGTGGGCCGGTACAATTAAACTAAAGATCACCCAAAGAGCAATTTCGTAAGATATATGTTTTAAATTCAGTCACCTTCAAAAACTCGGGTACCAGTACATTATCTATCTATTCTGATGAAGATTCGTAAGCTATTACATATTCAAAGATAAAAAAAATCTCCCTATCCAGGAGATTTAATAATTAATACGTTATTATTTCTAAAAGTTCATTAGTCATATGGCTCCCCAGTTGTTCGGATCTAAAGATTGTTTAGATGAGGAGAAAAACGGATTCAAATCTGGTTGACAATAATTATTGTTACCAAATACTTCGAGATACCATATATTAGAAATAAATGATATTTTGAGTGGTGATGGCTATGTGTACAATTACTCTTTGTATGATTGTGAAAAATGAAGAAGAGGTTTTGCATCAATGTTTAAGTAGTGTAAAGGAAATTTGTGATGAAATAATTATTGTTGATACAGGTTCAATGGATAAGACTAAGGATATAGCAAAGAATTTCACAGAAAAGATTTTTGATTTTGAATGGATTGATAATTTTTCAGCTGCAAGAAACTTTGCTTTTAGTCATGCTACAAAGGACTATATTTTATGGTTAGATGCAGATGATATTTTACTAAAAGAAGATCATCAAAAATTTAAAATACTAAAGAAAAATCTAAATGCTTCAATTGATGCGGTTTCTATGATTTACAATATCGCTTTCGATGAATACGGCCAACCAACCTTTAGTTATAGGAGAAACCGTTTAGTAAGAAGAGAGAAAAAATTCAAATGGATTGGTCTTGTACATGAATATTTAGAAGTTAGCGGTAATATTTATACAGCTGATATAGCTATTACTCATCGAAAATCGGATAAAACTAAATCTGTTCAAAGTGACCGAAACATTCTTATTTATGAAAATCGTCTAAAAAATGGAGAAGACTTTTCACCGAGGGATTTATATTATTATGCAAATGAATTAAAAGACCATGCCGATTTTCAGAAAGCTATAAAGTTTTATCACAATTTCTTAGATACAAAAAAAGGATGGATTGAAGATGAAATCCGTGCCTGTATAAACATGGCGGAGTGTTATAGAAACCTTGGTAATTTAATAAAAGAAAAAGAATCACTTGTGATGTCATTTATTTATGATGTACCACGACCTGAAGCTTCATGTCGATTAGGGGACTTATATAAAGAAAACAAAGAATTCAACAAAGCCATTGTATGGTACCGCCTAGCTCTTGAAAAAGAGGCAGTTAATAACCCTGGGTTTAGGCAAGAGGCATATTCAACATGGTATCCACATCTTCAGTTATGTGTATGTTATTGGGAAACAGGAGAGCAAAAACTAGCTGAAGAACATAATAATAGGGCCAAAGTATATCGACCGAATGACTCAAGTGTGAAGACAAATGAAAAGTTTTTTAAAAATTATTTTAAAAATTATGACGTGTAATAATTAGGATTTTTTATAAAAACGTTTCTATTCTCCTTTGTATGAAAATATGCTGATCTGTATTAATCATTTTGGGAGGTGAGATTTTTACTAATAATTTCTCAAACTCAAACTGAATACACATAAAAACGAGAAGGTTTACTTAAATAATCCTTCCCGTTTTTTTATCCTTTTTGTTAAACAGAACTGAGTTTTGAATTTGAGATTTTTAACAAAATTAAATTAATCGATTACAATACCTGCGCTTGCAAAACCTACAAGAGATGTGAGAACAGAAACTGCAGTATCTATAGAGAAAACCATTAATAATTTATCCCCTGTAACAACCGGGAGTGCCGTTGCAGCAGTACCAGTAGAAACGTCTAAAAGGTTAATTATAGGTCCTAAAGCTGGTGATAAAAGTACAAAGGCGCCTGATGGAGAAAAGGTATTGCTAGCTGCAGGTGCCGTATATAATTCTGCTCTTACGGTAACAGGTGTACCTATAATTGCTGCCACTGTCGTACTAAAGAATGCAGATATTGATGATACAGTTCCGGCACGAGGAACCACGAATGCGAAGTCAAGAACGCCTCCGATACCAGGGCTCAGAGTAATTGTTCCTCCACCAATAGTAACACCATCAAAAGAACTTCCGAATCCAATAAGAGCCCCAGTATCAAGTAATCCTCCTAAAACACTCGTAAGTGCAACAGGAGTACCTGACGCATATGCAATTATAGCACCAGCTCCAGGAGTTCCAGTCGCTCCTGTTGCCCCAGCAGGTCCCGTTGCTCCTGTTGCTCCAGCAGGTCCCGTTGCTCCTGTTGCTCCTGAAGGTCCTGTTGCTCCGGTTGCTCCAGCAGGTCCTGTTGCTCCTGTTGCTCCTGACGGTCCCGTTGCTCCTGTTGCTCCATCAAGTCCCGTTGCTCCTGTTGCTCCTGAAGGTCCTGTTGCTCCGGTTGCTCCATCAAGTCCCGTTGCTCCAGCAGGTCCTGTTGCTCCAGCAGGTCCTGTTGCTCCAGCAGGTCCCGTTGCTCCTGTTGCTCCAGCAGGTCCCGTTGCTCCTGTTGCTCCATCAAGTCCCGTTGCTCCTGTTGCTCCTGCAGGTCCTGTTGCTCCGGTTGCTCCTGAAGGTCCCGTTGCTCCTGTTGCTCCATCAAGTCCCGTTGCTCCTGTTGCTCCAGCAGGTCCCGTTGCTCCTGTTGCTCCTGCAGGTCCCGTTGCTCCTGTTGCTCCTGCAGGTCCCGTTGCTCCTGTTGCTCCAGCAGGTCCCGTTGCTCCTGTTGCTCCAGCAGGTCCCGTTGCTCCTGTTGCTCCATCAAGTCCTGTTGCTCCTGTTGCTCCTGAAGGTCCTGTTGCTCCATCAAGTCCCGTTGCTCCTGTTGCTCCTGAAGGTCCTGTTGCTCCATCAAGTCCCGTTGCTCCTGTTGCTCCAGCAGGTCCCGTTGCTCCTGTTGCTCCATCAAGTCCTGTTGCTCCTGTTGCTCCAGCAGGTCCTGTTGCTCCAGCAGGTCCTGTTGCTCCAGCAGGTCCTGTTGCTCCAGCAGGTCCCGTTGCTCCAGCAGGTCCTGTTGCTCCAGCAGGTCCTGTTGCTCCAGCAGGTCCTGTTGCTCCTGAAGGTCCTGTTGCTCCTGAAGGTCCTGTTGCTCCTGAAGGTCCTGTTGCTCCTGAAGGTCCTGTTGCTCCTGAAGGTCCTGTTGCTCCTGAAGGTCCTGTTGCTCCTGAAGGTCCCGTTGCTCCTGAAGGTCCTGTTGCTCCTGAAGGTCCCGTTGCTCCAGCTGCTCCAGCAGGTGCGTTTACCTTGACCACGACTTTTTGCTTTACTTTAGATTCGCATTGACATGTTTTATGCCCGCAATCTTTACATTTTTTTCGATTACATTGACATGTTTTGTGCCCGCAATCTTTACATTTTTTATCATTACTCAATTTTTCCACCTCCATTAATAAGAGATACGGTATTATATGATGGGAAATTTATTTGGAATGGACAAGTTCCCTAAATTTTTTAAATTTGATTTCAATATTTTCACTTTTTTTAATAACACTCGATATCAAATTAATAGGAAATAAGAATTGGCCGATAAAAAGCCTAAATTAAAGATCACCCCAGAACAATTTCGTATGAGATATGTTTTCAATTCAGTCACCTTT
This sequence comes from Neobacillus niacini, assembly GCF_030817595.1. Taxonomy (GTDB): domain Bacteria; phylum Bacillota; class Bacilli; order Bacillales; family Cytobacillaceae; genus Neobacillus; species Neobacillus niacini_G. The sequence goes on along the minus strand of NZ_JAUSZN010000003.1, from coordinate 68,405 downwards.
AAATACTCCGGAAAACATGTACATTATCTATTCGGATGAAGATTCCTATGCTGCAACTACATATTCGAATATAAAAAAAATCTCCCTAATGCAGGAGATTTAACAATTATTACGATTTTAATTCTAAAAGTTCCTTAGTCATAGGGCTCCCCAGTTGTTTGAATCTGCAGATTGTTGAATTCTCCATTAGAGCCCTGTGAGACCAAGGTAATTTCTGCCGAATATTTCCTTCCCTTTCATCCGGCCGGTTTGATCGAAAGCTCGGAAACTGCTTTACAACTTCACTTTGAGTTTGTGAGAGTTTCATATCCATTCGAAACTAATTTAATTTTTTAATGACAATAGAAGCGTTTACGTTTGTTTGTGTGCCTCCTGCCAAAGTCTGAATGGTAACTGCTGCCGCAGACGTTTACTAAAGGAGGAATTATTATTTAACCGGTATATTAATCATCTGTATTTTTATTTTTGAGAGGTTGCTATTAATGACACTGTTAGTAAACTCTTAAACGAGTAATGAGAAATATCAAAAATGTAAGAGAAAAAGTTGGTCGTTTTAAACAATTAAATGCCCAATATTTCTAAACAGACATGTTGGGGTGAATTCTGATTGTAATCTGCAGATAGTAGTTAATTCGTTTCCTTTGATTTTGATGTTCGTCTCATAAATTTACTAAAATCATTATTTTTTTAAGCAACGATGAAGTTATTTATAAAGTTCAATTCAATTATATAAAATTAAAAAGGGCTGTTTGCCCGAACAATTGGGGAAGAATCTTCAGGTTTTGTAGCTTTGACAGTTTCAGACGATTCAGTGACTTTTTTAGATACAGAAGGATCAGTCACATCAGATGAACTCAGTAATGGCTCCCAAATTTGTCCATTAAACCGATAGATAATACGTGTTGTCATATCAATAAACAAGTTACCAATCATTTGAGATTTAGGACGTTCAGCTGGTGTACCTACCTGGATAAAAATAAAACCTCCAGCATCCTCAACAAGATTGATCAATTCATCTAATAATTCACCATTGATCATATAGAATTACCTCCCTTTTTTATATAGATATAGGGGAAAATAAATAAATAAGTTACATGTATACTTGAGTTGTATCGATATATGATTATAACTATAATCGATATGTCTGAGAGTGTTACAAAATAATAGACATACAAGAATAAGCATATAAACACATCTGCTGTTTTGACAAGAATGATAGTACTACCTATTCTCTGCTTTATATAGAAGTAGCACGCACATTTTATGTTAACAATTATTCGTCTCAAAAATCCATGTTTTTGGAACCGGATACACCCCTTAGAGTAGTAAAATCAGCGTTTTATTGTGTTGAAATTGCTTAGTGTATATTTTTGTTAAAATTACTGGAAGGACCCTTAATATTACTGAAACAATCATATTTTCAAGCAGAGTTATAGATTAGTTGTTCTTGTGCAAATATGGCTTTTTATCATTTATAAAAGAACCACAGAAGGAAATTCCCCTTAAGGATTGACTCCTACTGAAAACGGACGAGCTCCTACAGGAATGGTAGCAATCACCGTATTGGTTACTCCATCAATTACGGAAACGGTATTATCGTCCTGATTTGTTACATAAATACGATTGGTTATCGAATTGACCCCTACTCCATTTGGATTATTGCCGACCGGAATAGTAGCAATCACCGTATTCGTTAATCCATTTATCACGGAAACATCATTCGAGTCTCGATTTGGTACGTAAATAGCGTTCGTAGATGGATTAACTCCCACTTCTCCTGGAGTAGTCCCGACCGGTACGGTGGCAATCACCGTATTGGTTACTCCATCAATTACGGAAACAGTATTACTGGTGAAATTTGATACATAAATTCGGTTAGTGTCTGGATTGACACCTATTCTGAATGGATTAACTTGGACTGGAATGGAAGCAATTATTGTATTGGTTACCCCATCAATTACAGAAACGCTATCAAAATTGAAATTGGCTACATAAATAAGGTTAGTCAATGGATTGGCGCCTATCCCCGTTGCTAAATTGAGCCCTGGGATTATAATGGTATCAATCACCGTATTGGTCAATCCGCTAATCACGGTAACATCTTCAGTTAAGTCCGATGAATTAAAATTTGCCGTATAAATGGCATTGGTAGCTATATTGACCCCTGCGTCACCTGGTTCATCCCCGACTGGAACGATAGCAAACACCGTATTGGTTACTCCTTCAATCACTGATACGTCATCACTACCCCTATTTGCTACATAAATTCGGTCGGTTATCGGATTGACATCTACCCCTGCTGGATTGATTCCAACTGGAATAGTAGCAATGACTGCATTTGTTACACCATCAATTACAGAAACAGTATTATCATTAAAATTTGCTACATAAATAAGATTTACTGATAATGGTCCAGTAGGTCCTGTGGCTCCTGTGGCTCCAATAGGTCCAGTAGGTCCAATGGCTCCTGTGGCTCCTGTGGCTCCTGTGGCTCCCGTGTCTCCGGTAGGTCCAGTAGGTCCTGTGGCTCCTGTGGCTCCCGTGTCTCCAGCAGGTCCTGTGGCTCCTGTGGCTCCATCAAGTCCCGTTGCTCCTGTTGCTCCAGCAGGTCCCGTTGCTCCTGTGGCTCCAGCAGGTCCTGTTGCTCCTGTTGCTCCATCAAGTCCTGTTGCTCCTGTTGCTCCTGAAGGTCCTGTGGCTCCTGTTGCTCCAGCAGGTCCCGTTGCTCCTGTTGCTCCATCAAGTCCCGTTGCTCCTGTTGCTCCTGAAGGTCCTGTTGCTCCGGTTGCTCCATCAAGTCCCGTTGCTCCTGTTGCTCCTGAAGGTCCCGTTGCTCCAGCAGGTCCCGTTGCTCCAGCAGGTCCCGTTGCTCCAGCAGGTCCTGTTGCTCCAGAAGGTCCTGTTGCTCCAGCAGGTCCCGTTGCTCCTGTTGCCCCAGCAGGTCCCGTTGCTCCTGTTGCTCCAGCAGGTCCCGTTGCTCCTGTTGCTCCAGAAGGTCCTGTTGCTCCAGCAGGTCCTGTTGCTCCAGCAGGTCCCGTTGCTCCAGCAGGTCCCGTTGCTCCTGTTGCTCCAGCAGGTCCTGTTGCTCCTGAAGGTCCTGTTGCTCCTGAAGGTCCTGTTGCTCCTGTAGCTCCAGCAGGTCCTGTCGCTCCTGTTGCTCCAGCAGGTCCCGTTGCTCCTGTTGCTCCATCAAGTCCCGTTGCTCCTGTTGCTCCAGAAGGTCCTGTTGCTCCAGCAGGTCCTGTTGCTCCAGCAGGTCCTGTTGCTCCAGCAGGTCCTGTGGCTCCTGTGGCTCCTGTGGCTCCCGTGTCTCCAGTAGGTCCTGTTGCTCCTGTTGCTCCATCAAGTCCCGTTGCTCCTGTTGCTCCAGCAGGTCCTGTTGCTCCAGCAGGTCCCGTTGCTCCAGCAGGTCCCGTTGCTCCTGTTGCTCCAGCAGGTCCTGTTGCTCCTGAAGGTCCTGTTGCTCCTGAAGGTCCTGTTGCTCCTGTAGCTCCAGCAGGTCCTGTCGCTCCTGTTGCTCCAGCAGGTCCCGTTGCTCCTGTTGCTCCATCAAGTCCCGTTGCTCCTGTTGCTCCAGAAGGTCCTGTTGCTCCAGCAGGTCCTGTTGCTCCAGCAGGTCCTGTTGCTCCAGCAGGTCCTGTGGCTCCTGTGGCTCCTGTGGCTCCCGTGTCTCCAGTAGGTCCTGTTGCTCCTGTTGCTCCATCAAGTCCCGTTGCTCCTGTTGCTCCAGCAGGTCCTGTTGCTCCAGCAGGTCCCGTTGCTCCTGTTGCTCCAGCAGGTCCCGTTGCTCCAGCAGGTCCCGTTGCTCCTGTTGCTCCAGCAGGTCCTGTTGCTCCAGCAGGTCCTGTTGCTCCTGAAGGTCCTGTTGCTCCAGCAGGTCCTGTTGCTCCAGCAGGTCCTGTTGCTCCAGCAGGTCCTGTTGCTCCTGAAGGTCCTGTTGCTCCTGAAGGTCCTGTTGCCCCTGAAGATCCTGTTGCTCCTGAAGGTCCTGTTGCTCCTGAAGGTCCCGTTGCTCCAGCTGCTCCAGCAGGTGCGTTTACCTTGACCACGACTTTTTGCTTTACTTTAGATTCGCATTGACATGTTTTATGCCCGCAATCTTTACATTTTTTTCGATTACATTGACATGTTTTGTGCCCGCAATCTTTACATTTTTTATCATTACTCAATTTTTCCACCTCCTTTAATCAGAGTTACGGTATTATATGATGGGAAATTTATTCGGAATGGACAAGTTCCCTAAATTTTTTAAATTTGATTTCAATATTTTCACTTGTTTATAACACTCAGTATCATATTAATGGGAAAATAAGGGTGGGCCGGTACAATTAAACTAAAGATCACCCAAAGAGCAATTTCGTAAGATATATGTTTTAAATTCAGTCACCTTCAAAAAATCGGGTACCAGTACATTATCTATCTATTCTGATGAAGATTCGTAAGCTACTACATATTCAAAGATAAAAAAAATCCCCCTATGCGAGGGCACTGCAAAACGAATACATTAATTGGAAAAAACGCCTTTATGCGTTTTTTGTTAAAATAGAGATAAATCATTTATGTATTGGAGTTTATCGGGATGTTACTTAACCATAATCAATCATCTCTTTCATTTCATTCGGAATTATACTCGTTTGTATCTGAAAATCACCTTTTAAGACGAGTTCATGAATTAGTGAACTTTTCTTTTATTAATGACCTAGTTAAAGAATCTTATTGTGATTATTACGGAAGACCTGCCAAAGAGCCGGAATTGTTGTTCCGTCTCCTATTTCTCCAGTTTTTGTACAACCTATCGGATGAAAGAGTGATAGAGGACTCTCGTAAATGGTCACATACTGGTTTTATCACAGATATGACCATTTATTGATAAGTAAAATAACAAAACGCCCTTCCAATTTGAAAGACGTTTTCAGATTCATACAAATCTTAAAGGTGAAAATTCCTTGATTTTAAGAGTCTCTTTCAAATTAGATATGTATAATATGTGCCCTTGACTTTGAACCTTGCAGGGGCTTGTTTCTCTTGGATATGGAGCGGGATACCACTGCTCCAACACCTATCAAGGTTACACGCCCCTTCTTCAAAGTAAAGGGACCGCTAACGCTCACATATTAGTGGACATAATTGATTTGTTCCGTTTAATGTGCATAAGATGTTAAATTTTCACCAAAAGGAGTACATTTTGAACACAATGTACGCCGGTTTTTAGGGTCTGGTTAACCGTAGCAACCATTAATTCCGATAACCAAATATACTGTAAAATTATCGTTGGATCCAATTTCCAAAAAGATTTGCTTCCCTTAATCCTTAATTAAGAAGGTTTCCCACGATAATTGGGTTTAGAACCTTTTTTTATTAAAATATGACGAATAATAAATCCAATTCCTAACCCAGGAATAAGAGACGTCATTGGAAGCCAAATAGGACCAAAAGATATGCCAAAAATTTTATTAGGTGAGTACATAAGACCTATTGTGTTTGAATAAGCCTTAAAATTTCCAAATCTTCAAAGCGGGTTCCTTAGTATTCGCAACCTTTCCCTTCTCTTCCAAGTATTTATATGTGGCCTTTAGATTGTAATACCAAACATCGATCCCTGTCTCATCCTCATATCTCGGTTCACAGCCTACGTTCATTGCAGCGACCTTAATATAAACATCCCGGTAATAGTATGTCCTGTCAACAACACTCTCCTCACACAGCTGGCAATAGCGAATGCAAGCTTGCAAATCTCCTTCTTCGATAGCGGGAGAAAGGCTTTCCATTTCTTCATGCCTTTTAACTCTATCTTGCCACTCTTGAACAGGGTCTTTTCCCTTTGGCTTTATATTTCGCTCAAGATGTTTCAGCCGAGATTTTAAACTCATTCAAAATCGGTCCTTTCAAAATTTCTTTGCTATTCCTGGTTTTCAAGCATTTTCTCAATCTTGTTCATTCTTTCCGCTAAATCGCCCAATTCCATTGACTTTAAAGCTGTATTCGATAATGTTGCAATTGTTTTTGCCTTATCTATTGTCATTTCTCCATCCTTCAGCAAAATATTAATCACCTTTGCTAACATCCTTCTAATGTCTTGAGGCTTGTTAATCCTAATGTCTTTAGTAAAATGTTTATTCATACTTTGGCTCCTTTTCTTGTAAACTAGAAATATTCCAGTACATCAAGGGTTTCGCCAATTTTAAGTTTACAAAACGTGATAAAAAAACCCGTATATGATTCATTATGATTGTGAAAATAATTCCTTTTTTCTGGAATATTAAATTCTCTCCGAGCCCTTCTAAGCCAGTTTTTGTTTTTCAGTTCTTAAGTGTAAACAAAGGACAAGGATGATAATGTTGTGAACCCACAGGAGCCCTTGAGAATCGTTTTTGGGCTCTCTGTAAGTTTCTCTAGCAAGCCCTTAAGGAAAAAATGGCATGTATGTGGGCTGATTTACCTTACATTTTGTATCTATTACTCGATACATTTATTCCCACCTTAGAAAAATCCATTTAATGAACCTGGAGTTTTTTTCTATAATCATAATTTTCTATGAACAAGTCTATAAATTTTGTATTATTATAAAGACGGCTAGAGACTCGATCTCCCACTGCAAATGGTAAGTCTGTATCCGTCAAATTGCTTGTGTAGATTGTCGGTTTCCCAGACCGGCTTTCTACAATCTGAAATAACAACCCCTTTCTCCAATCGTCATTTCCCCCGATTGCCTCTGAGCCCACATCATCCAGGACTAGAAGATCTAATCTTTTAATATCCCTAAAAATATCTTCTTCAGATTTAGAAGCTCCTTTTCTGTAGGTTGTCTTAAACATTGATAGCAACTGACCTGTAGTTAAAAAACCTACGGAAAATCCTTTTTCTTTTACTTCTTTTATAGTCCTTGCAATTGCAGCGCATAGATGACTTTTTCCTGTTCCGGGATTTCCCATAATTAGCAAGTTGTAAAGTTCACCTGCCAAAAACATTTTTGTATATGTCATTGCGGTTTCTTTTGCCTTCGAAGTAACATCGTTAGTTTTCTCGAAATTCTTAAACCCAGCAGCCATTAAATCTTCCGGAAGGAGAAAATACTCGTTCGTAAGCCTTTCACCAATTAATGCTCTTAATTCTTCTAAGCTTTTACTTTGATAAACATTGAAAGCTTCCTTATCCCTACAAACTGAGCATTTCATCGTTTTGCCAACTGCATACCAATCGTCTTGATTTATCATTCGATAAAATAACCCACTTGCAGTTTCGTCCCCACAACTAGGACATGGCAATTTATACTGGTATTCCGTTTCAAAATCGTCTCGTTCAGCTAATGTCGGGACTATTTTTTTAACAGCATCTTTATAAACATCCTCGATTTTCATAAAACGCTTAATAGCTTGCATCAATCCAACCTCCTAAAAAGGCATTTCCGCCTCTAATTCTTCAATCTTACGTAATTCCTCTTTTGTTAAGGGTTTTCGTTCCGGCCAATGTTCCGGGCGTTTTGTTAGAATATCGTGGGGACTTTTCTTTTTCTTTTCATTTGCTGATTTAATCTTTGCTACCAATTGATCATATTGTTTTCTTAATTTTGCTGGTGAAAGGATATTAGTTTTCCAGAAAGAATCCTGCTGACACCAATCGATTAAATATTTAATTTGGTCTTCTGTTCTATTGTCTCTTTCCATCATCAATCGGATATCATTTGACCATTTTTGAAGGTCAGGCTCTTTAAATGCCTCGTTGGTTTTCCTGATGTTATGTAAAAGCCTTAATGATAACTGAAAAGGAACACTCTCTTCATCGTAAGTTTGCGACTTGCGACAAGAAGTATTTATATCTTCTTTATCATTCTTTACATTCTTGATTGTGTCTGCTAACGGTCTGCCAGCGGTCTGCTCGTAGTCTGCTTGTGGTCTGTTTTCGTTTTCTGAATCGTGATAAACACTGTATTTACATATGGTTATCATGGTTTTTTTGTGGTCTGATTTTTTGATGATCATTCCGTCTTTTTCGAGAATTTCTAAAAAACCTCTTAATTTTGACTTTCCCCATTTCCAACGTTCCATTAGTTTTAATTCAGATGTAACAAAGCTTCCTTTTTCTAATTCAATCAATTCATTACCGTGAATAAACTTAGTATCTTTATGGCTGGCCATCATCAATAGATCAATCCAAGCCTCATATTTTGAGAAAATCCTTTTCTCTTTATATAACCAATGGTCTTGAATTTGACGATGTAACTTAATCCATCCCTGCATTATCACCTCACCTACGCATTTTTCTTCTTTTCAATCGACCAACGGTCAATGTAGTCCTGGACATGTTTTCGATTAAATACCCACTTCTTCCCTATTCGTATGGATGGAAAGTTTGGATCACTAAGGAATAGTTTTTCTACTGTGGGCCATGATAACGAGAGCATTTTACACAATTGCTTTGTATCCATTAGCATTGATTGATGTTCGATTTTGTCTAATCGCTTTTGTACCTCAGCCAAATAAAGAGCCTTTAACTCATCGTCATCCAGCTTTATTTCAAGCATGTTTCCACCTCACCCTTTGGTAAATCCATTTTAAAGTTCATCCAATCCCACCCCTTCTATCCTTTTTTCAATTCTGGTACAAAAATATTCGACTTGCTTATCTAGCGTAATAGCAATTTGTTGTATTGTAGAAGGACGTATTCTTTTTTTGCTTCCTCTTTCAATTTCTCCAATGGTTTTTCTTGTTACGCCTGACATTTCGGCAAGTTTTGTTATTGTCCAATCTTTTTCAACCCGGGCAATTTTTACTCTCATTCCATCAATACTTAGGTACTGTTCATGCTTAACTTGTATTGTACATTCCATAATCACACCTCCATTTATTACTCAAATTGGGTACAAATTAATAATATCAACCAATTTAGAGTAATTCAAGTTGAAATTTGTACTCATATCGTGTAACATTAAAGTGTAATTACTCATTAGGAGGAAAGTAATATGCTTGGAGAACGGATCAGGGAACTAAGGAAAAGGAAAAACATGACTTTAAGGGAATTAGCCTCTGAATTGGGAATTCCTTTTACAACTCTAGGTAATTATGAACGTGGCGATCGAAGTCCTGATTTTGATTTAGTTTTAGAAATAGCCAAATATTTTGGGGTTTCAATGGATTACCTTACAAGAGGGGATGACATTGTTAACTTTGATGAATACCAAGTTATTCGATACACTGAAGACTTTAATCAAATGCTTAGTAAAACTGAACCTGGTGTAAGAGAACAAATATTAAAAATACATGATATATTATTTTTTCTAACGTGTGATCATGCCATCGGAAATCAAGAGAATAAAGAGCTAGATTATTTACAGAAAATCTTTAATTCTATCCTTAAAGCGAAAAACGGCTTTGGAATGGGAATTAAAAAAGGTGGATTTTCACCATCGGAAAAATATGAACTTTTAAAATTAGCTCAAAAAGAAAAGGAAGAAATTGATAAATCCCTAAATGAACTTTTTGAAATTTATATTGAAAAATGAAAAAGGAGTGAAGCTAACATGGCAAAATTCAGACAACGAGGAAAAACATGGAGTTATCATATTTATTTAGGGCTGGATCCACTCACAAAGAAACGTAAAGAGATATCTAAAAGCGGCTTTAAAACACAACGAGAGGCAAAGGCTGCAGCTCGCCTTGTAGAATTAGAAATCCAAAATGGGACCTTTACCAAAGAGTCCGATATGCCTTTTGAAAAATTTGCCCAGGATTGGTTAAAAACGTATGGACGCAGTGGTGTGAAAATAAGCAGTGTGAGAGCTCGAGAAAAGGAAATGAAACATTTTATCTCTGTTTGGGGACCTTATCCAATCAGCCGCATTACTAAGAAAATGTATGAAGAAAGAATTCTGGAATTAAACGAAAAATACAGCCAAAATTATATGGATGGTATTCATGCTTGTGGAAGAATGATTTTTCGGAAAGCATTAACTCAAGGGCTGATAAAAAATAATCCTACTGAGGATTTCAAAATGCCTAAAAAGCAGCAAAGTATTGAAGAACTGGAGAAAGCAGAAGAGGATATTGTCTTTCTGGAAAAAGAAGAGCTTGCTCATTTTCTTAAACTAGCCTATACAGACGGGCTTGAAATGGATCATCTTGTCTTCACAGTACTTTCCTATACCGGATTACGAATAGGTGAATTATTGGCCCTAAAATGGGGGGATTTTAACGAAAAGCAGGGTACTATCCGAGTTACTAAAACTCTTTATAACCCTACCAATCATTTTGAAAAATATCAGCTTTTAACGCCAAAGACAAAAGGATCAGTCCGTTCAATCAGAATTGATGAAATGCTAGTGAACATGTTAAAAAAACACCGGATTAAACAAAATGAGATTAAATTAAAAATCGTTTACGAGGATAACCGATTTATTTTTGCTCGCGAGGATGGACACCCACAATTAAGAAAAGTCGTTGAGACCAGACTTAAACGACTGCTTAAAAAGGCAGAAATAGAAAAGAACATTACTCCACACTCATTTAGACATACCCACACTTCATTATTGATTGAAGCTGGAGTCGGCATTAAAGAAATACAACAGCGTCTTGGACATACGGATATTAATACTACGATGAATATCTATGCTCATATGACCGTTAATATGGAAGAAAAGGCCTCCCAACAGTTTAGCAAACTGATGAAAGACCTTCTCCTATAGTTATCTTTTTGTCGCAGGTTGCCATGTTTTTTATAAAACGAGGACAAATCCGAGGACAAGAAAAGCATATTATCATTTTAGACGTTGATATAACAAGGTTTTAACCCCCTAATTACATCATGCCGCCCATTCCACCCATTCCGCCCATGTCTGGCATTCCACCTTGACCAGCAGGTTCTGGTTTGTCTGCTACTACAGCCTCAGTTGTTAAGAACATAGCAGCTACAGATGCAGCGTTTTGAAGTGCAGAACGAGTTACTTTAGTTGGGTCAACGATACCGGCTTCGATCATGTTTACCCACTCACCAGTAGCAGCGTTGAAGCCTGTTCCAACTTGTTCGCGTTTTAAGCGGTCAACGATAACAGATCCTTCAAGACCAGCGTTGTGAGCAATTGTACGTACTGGCTCTTCGATCGCACGTAATACGATATTTACACCAGTAGCTACATCGCCTTCAGCTTGGATTTCAGCAACTTTGTTGTATACGTTAAGAAGGGCAACACCACCACCGGATACGATACCTTCTTCAACCGCAGCACGAGTTGCGTTTAAAGCGTCTTCGATGCGAAGCTTACGCTCTTTTAATTCAGTTTCAGTTGCAGCACCAACTTTGATTACTGCTACACCGCCAGCTAATTTCGCTAAGCGCTCTTGTAATTTTTCACGGTCAAATTCAGAAGTAGTTTCTTCTAATTGAACACGGATTTGGTTTACACGTGATTGAATAGCAGCTGTATCTCCTGCACCTTCAACGATTGTTGTGTTTTCTTTTGTAACAACGATCTTAGAAGCGCGTCCTAAAGATGTGATTGTTGCAGTTTTCAATTCACGGCCAAGCTCTTCAGTGATTACTTCACCGCCAGTTAATGCAGCGATATCTTCAAGCATTGCCTTACGACGGTCACCAAAGCCAGGAGCTTTAACAGCAACTGCATTGAATGTTCCGCGAAGTTTGTTCAATACTAAAGTAGAAAGTGCTTCACCTTCGATATCTTCAGCAATCAACAATAATGGCTTGCCTTGTTGTACTACTTGTTCAAGGACAGGAAGGATTTCCTGAATGCTTGAGATTTTTTTGTCTGTGATTAAGATATATGGATTTTCTAAAACAGCTTCCATTTTATCTGTGTTTGTTACCATGTAAGCAGAAGTGTATCCGCGGTCAAATTGCATACCTTCAACAACGTCTAATTCAGTTGTGAAGCCTTTTGATTCTTCGATTGTGATAACGCCGTCGTTACCAACACGCTCCATCGCTTCAGCAATTAGTTGACCTACTTCTCTATCATCAGAAGAAATAGCAGCAACTTGTGCGATAGACTCTTTGCCTTCGATTGGCTTAGAAATAGCCTTTAAGCCTTCAACAGCTACTGTAACTGCTTTTTCAATCCCTTTACGGATACCCATTGGGTTAGCACCAGCTGTTACGTTTTTCAAACCTTCACGGATCATCGCTTGAGCTAGAACTGTTGCAGTTGTTGTACCGTCACCAGCAACATCATTTGTTTTGCTGGCTACTTCAGCAACAAGCTTAGCACCCATGTTTTCAAATGCATCTTCTAATTCGATTTCTTTCGCGATTGTTACACCGTCGTTTGTAATTAATGGTGAACCAAACTTCTTCTCAAGAACCACGTTACGTCCTTTAGGTCCAAGAGTAACTTTTACTGCATCTGCTAGAGCATCAACACCACGAAGCATTGCGCGGCGTGCATCTTCACTAAACTTAATTTCTTTAGCCATGTTCAAAAAACCTCCTCGTATTTTTTAAACTTAATATTGTTTTAAAAAATCCTTATTCGCCAACTACAGCAAGGATATCGTTTTCGCGTAAAATTAAATATTCGTTGCCTTCAAACTTTACTTCTGTACCTGAGTATTTTGAGAAGATAATACGATCGCCTACAGAAACTTCAAGAGCAACACGTTCGCCATTTTCAAGCACTCGGCCTGTACCTACGGCAACAACTCTTCCTTCTTGAGGCTTTTCCTTAGCTGAGTCTGGTAACACGATACCGCTTGCAGTTTTTTCTTCTGATTCGACAAGCTCAATGACAATACGATCACCTAGTGGTCTTAACAAATCAAACAACCTCCTCAAATAAATATGTAATTCTGACTTATTAGCACTCTCTTAACATGAGTGCTAACACAATTCTTATAATAATAAATGGAAAATAATTTTGCAAGTATGAAGCAACAATTTTTTATTATTTTTTGCAACCTTACAAGTATGTGATTGACAAACAGGAATATACATAGTTTTTAAAGATAATCTTTAAAATTGAAACAACCTCGCTATTATTAGTAGAATGGAGAATAGGGTAAAATACTTTCATTAGCTGCTTAAAGGAGACTTTTTAATTTGAAAAGGGAATATTGGATTATTTTAATTGTCTATATAGCCATGCAGTTATCAAGCCTAGTAGGAATTCCTGGGTTGATGTTCCTATTCGGCTACCTAGGAATGAATCAAGGGCTCGTTGTCCCTTATTGGTTAATTTTCAGCTTCACACTTGCACTTGTTATTATTCTTTTCCTGCTGCGTACAGAAATGAAAAAACCAGTGTTGAATGAAAGAGGCAGTTCCTTTGGTTTTTCCGCCGTCTGGGCTGTATTTGGTGTATTTCTTGCCTTATTTGCCCAAGCACTCGCTGCAAATATTGAACGGCTTATCGGGGTTGAGATGGGCTCAGAAAACACGCAGCAAATTCTTAACATCATTGAGTCCTTTCCGCTCGCTATATTAGTTAGTTCAGTAATAGGACCGATATTAGAGGAAATCGTATTTCGGAAAATTATTTTCGGTGCTCTTCACAAACGGTTTAATTTTTTCTTTTCAGCTTTAATCAGTTCAGTCATTTTTGCCTTAGCCCATATGGAGCCGCATCATGTACTTCTCTACTCCGCAATGGGTTTCACTTTTGCATTTCTCTATGTAAAAACAAAACATATCCTTGTACCGATTTTTGCCCATGTTGCCATGAATACATTAGTTGTCGTCATGCAGTCAGTATATAAAGATGAAATTGATAAAATCATCCGTGAGGCAGAAGGTATTCAAAACTTTATCGGAGGCTTTCTATGAGACGTTCACCCTTGTTTTCCGGAATCATTTATATTGTTCTTGGCTGCTTATTTACTTATTTTGCGATTGAGGATGTCACCCTAAACGGATGGGGATTTTTCAGTTACCTGCTCGTTATACTTGCCACCTTTGACTTCGGATCTGGTTTAAGAATGATTTTCTTTTACAATCGATATAAAGATAAAATAAAGAAATAGCGATTTAAAAAAGGATTTTTAACATTTCAGGCAAAAAAAGACCTTTTCACTTTACGAAGTGGAAAGGTCTTTTACTTTATTCTTCAATGTCCTCTGTAGGATAGTGTTTCAAGAAGTAAATAAGTGATTGTAATTCAACTGCCAAATCGATATGATGCACCCGAATGGAGGCCGGAACATTTAATCTTGCAGGTGTAAAATTCAATATCGCTTTAATATTGGATTTCACAAGTCGATCTGTAATCACCTGAGCCACTGGAGCAGGTACCGTCAGGATGGCAACATGAATATCATCATTGCTTAAAACCTTCTCGAGCTCATCCATATGAAACACTGGTACATCCCGGATTGTTGTGCCCATTTTATTTGGATCCACATCAAAGGCACATTCAATTTTTGTATTATTATTTTTTAAAAAGTTATAATTTAAAAAGGCAGTCCCGAGATTACCCACACCAATTAACGCTACCTTCGTTAATTCATCTTGATCTAATGTTTTCCGAAAAAAGGTTAATAAGTAGTTTACATTATAGCCATATCCTTTTTTCCCTAAGGCTCCAAAATAAGAAAAATCACGGCGTATCGTAGCCGAATCTACCTTCACCGCTTCACTTAATTCTGCTGACGAGACCCTCTGTTTACCAGAAGAATGCAGATTCTTTAAAAATCGATAATATAAGGGCAGCCTTTTCGCTGTCGCTTGTGGTATTTTCATTGTTTCATTACTCATATTCTCCCACCCCTCATAAATAGGCTCATTATCTAACTTGTTCGGTTCGGTGGAAATCCCCATTTTTCCCACCCGTTTTTTCAACCAGATAGGTTTTTCCAATTACCATACCCTTATCCACTGCTTTACACATATCATAAACAGTCAGTGCGCAAGTGGATGCAGCTGTTAACGCTTCCATTTCGACACCTGTATTTCCTTTTGTTTTAACCGCAGCGGCTATATTTAATGTATAAGCAGACTCGTGTTCTTTTTCCCATGAAAAGGATATATTGACTCCCGTCAAAGGGATAGGATGACACATTGGAATTAAGTCCCAAGTTTTCTTTGCCCCCATCACCGCAGCAACTTGAGCTACTGCAAGAACATCGCCTTTTTTCATTTCATTATTTGTTATTTTTTCATAAATTTCTTTACTAACCGTAATGCTGGAATGAGCAAGTGCCGTACGAGCCGTTTCTGGCTTATCGCTAACATCCACCATTTTCGCTCTTCCTTCTTCGTTAAAATGAGTAAAATCAGACATAAACAGTATCCTCCCACAAAATCATACTATATTTTTCACAATTTGTCTGTGAAACTTTGAGCGAATGATGAAAAATTTACATTTTTTTCTTTTAGATATTCTCTTATTTTCTCCAATACCATGGCACTTTATTGCCGACCTGGTTGGAATAAGGTACACTTATTTTAGTAATAGAGGTGAAAAACAATGATATTATTACAAGTTAATCAACTAGCAAAATACTATGGTGCAGACCTAATTTTATCGAATATAAAGCTAGAATTACAAACCCGGGACCGTGTTGCACTTGTCGGACGAAACGGTGCAGGGAAATCGACATTATTAAAAATAATTGCTGGGCATTTGTCACATGATGGCGGAGAAATTATTAAACCAAAGGGAGTAAGCATTGGTTATCTAGCCCAGAATACTGGATTAGAATCAAATTTATCCATCTGGGATGAAATGCTTACCGTTTTTGAATCGCTTAGAAGTATGGAAAAATCTCTTCGACAGCTAGAGGTTTCGATGTCGGATCCTGCCGCTATGGAGGATGGTACCCGCTACGATCGAATACTAAAGGAATATGATGAACTGCAAGTGAGATTTAAAGAACAGGGTGGTTATCAGTACGAAGCAGATATTCGCTCTATCCTCCACGGTTTAAATTTTCATAATAACTCATTGATGATATCTAGCTTAAGCGGTGGTCAGAAGACACGTCTAGCTTTAGGTAAACTTCTTTTAACGAAGCCCGATATTTTAATTTTGGATGAGCCTACAAACCATCTTGATATCGATACACTCACATGGCTTGAGCAATACCTGCAGGGATATGACGGAGCGATTTTAATCGTGTCCCATGACCGCTACTTTTTGGATAAAGTGGTTACACAGGTTTATGAAGTTTCACGAAAGCAAATTCAAAAATTCATCGGAAACTATAGCGCATATCTAGATCAAAAAGCGGCAAATTATGAGCGCGATTTAAAGCTATATGAGAAGCAGCAGCAGGAGGTTGCTAATCTTCAAGATTTTATCCAGCGCAACCTTGCCCGTGCGTCTACGACGAAACGAGCTCAAAGCAGGCGCAAAAAGCTGGAGAAAATGGACTTGATGGATCGTCCATTAGGGGATGAGAAGTCCGCAACCTTCTCCTTTGAAATTGAGAAACAAACCGGAAATGACGTACTTACAGTGGATTCCTTAGCTGTTGGTTATGATGGACAAAAAGTATCTGAAAATATTAACATGCGCGCCTTTCGGGGTGAAAGCATTGCCTTAGTTGGTCCAAACGGAATTGGAAAGTCTACTCTATTAAAAACCATCATCAAAAAACTTCCCGCACTTGCTGGTACGATTCAATATGGTGCAAATCTAGCAATAGGGTACTATGACCAAGAACAAGCAGAGTTGACCTCGAATAAGCGTGTTCTCAATGAACTTTGGGATGAATGGCCGTTAAAAAATGAAAAAGAAATACGGACAGTCTTAGGTAACTTCCTGTTTTCAGGTGACGATGTATTAAAAATTGTTTCAACATTAAGCGGTGGTGAAAAAGCAAGATTGGCACTAGCCAAATTAATGCTGGAGAAGGCAAACGTTCTAATATTGGACGAGCCTACGAACCATCTGGACCTAGACAGTAAAGAGGTCCTCGAAAATGCACTTGTCGACTACCCTGGAACGATTATTTTTGTATCACACGACCGATACTTTATTAACAGGATCGCCACCAAGGTCTTGGAGCTTAGTACAAATGGAAGTACAGAGTATCTAGGTGACTATGACTATTATATTGAGAAAAAGCTTGAGGAAGAGGAACTCAGGGCTTTAGAGAGCACAAACGTTATTAAGAAACAGACAGCTTCCGACGTGCAAGAGAGAAATTCTTATCAACAGGACAAAGAAAGTAAAAAGCTGGAGCGGCAGCGTAAGAGAAAATTAGAAGAAATTGAAACGCGTATAGAAGAGTTGGAGGCAATTATCCAGGATAACGACGAAAAGTTATGTGAACCTGAAATATTTCAGGATCACGAGAAAGTGCTAGAAATTAATTTAAAAAATGAAAAGGCAAAGTCTGAGCTCGAACAGTTAATGGAAGAATGGGCTGAACTTGCAGAATAATAAAAAAGGGCTTGGATATGGAAATCCAAGCCCTTATTTTATTGGAATCGTTAAAATGTCTGTTTTCGCCCCATCCTTTGCTGAATATACAAATAGCTCAATTGAAACCTGTTCTTTTGTTAAAAACTGATTATCAATGGCTATTTCAAAGCTTCCCCATGCAGGTGCACCCTCTGTTTGATAGTGGTTTTCTAGTAGGATCTCCGTTCCAGAGATCACTGCATATTGAAAAACACCTTCAAACACCCTTGCCTTTCCCTTCACAACTACACTGCCATCCTCCAAGGGTGACACACTTACTTCGTTAAATACGTCATTTCCATACTGCTTATTCTCCTCCAAGTCGTGTTTATCCTCTTCATTTGTACCACCTGAATCTGTTTCATCATTCTCTGTAACATCGGGTTGTTTATCACCTTGATCTGTTTCACTTGAATCTGTACTATTTGGTTCCTTATTACCTGGTGTGCTAGTATCTTGGTTGCATGCAGCTAAACCGAGAAGAGCAATGAATAGTAAAAACATTAATTTCCCCTTCATTTTATCCCCCTTATAAAAAACATAATCGTTATTAACTATATTCACCCTTTTTTTAGATTTGTATAGAAAAATATGTTTACATTTTCATTTAATAATCGACAAATTCCGCTAAAATTCTTCTAACCTCATTCCAATGTCCTTTTCCACAACTTTATTCACAAAGGAAAACTTAATGTTTAAGGTTTATTCACACTTTTCCACATTATCCACAAAAAACACTTAACTTATCCACATTGTCCACAAATTAAAGGTGACTTACCCACATTATTCATGTAATGCGCAATTTTTTGAAAAAAGTTATCCACAAAAAGGTGGGTTGCATCACTCCATAAAGTGTGGATTAGTCGACTGGCATCTTCATTGTGACTAGATTTTTCTTCGACACTGTTTTTACTGTCACAATTGATCCTTGATTGTTCCCCTATTTTCACTGCCTCTAGTTTATCGTAACATTCCAGCCTTATTGATTCCCTTATTTTCCTTGCCTCCCCTTTATCGGAACAATCCCCCCTTAAATGTTCCCCTATTTCCCCTACCTCTACTTTATCGGAACAATCGACTCCTGATCGTTCCGCCAATTCTCCAACAAAAAAAGCCCCTCTTATCCAGAAGGACTTCAAACTAATTGTATAATTCAATATCCAAACCAGGGTTTGCATTTAGTGAAAGGTCGGCTCGAATACCCTTTTCAAACATAATACTTCCAGCTGCAGCGATCATCGCTGCGTTATCCGTGCACAAGTTTAATGGCGGAATGACCAAATCAATATCAGATTTAGTTGAAAAGGCTTCTTCTAATGCCTTCCTAAGACCCTTATTAGCTGCCACACCACCAGCTAAAAGCACTTGCTTAACCTTATATTCCTCGGTTGCTTTTACTGTCTTTTTCACCAATACTTCAATGACGCTTTGCTGAAAACTTGCAGCAAGGTCCTCGGGTGCGATTATTTCACCACGCTGCTCAGCATTGTGGACAGTATTAATAACCGCTGATTTTAATCCGCTAAAGCTAAAATCATATGACCCTTCTTCTAGCCAAGCTCTAGGCAAATTGAGTGTATCACTGCCCTCTTGAGCCAGCCTGTCAATGTGTGGTCCACCAGGATAAGGCAGTTTTAAGGTTCTCGCCACCTTATCATAGGCTTCGCCAGCAGCGTCATCCCTGGTTTCACCAATGACCTCAAAATGCCCCTGTTCCTTCATATAGACTAACTCCGTATGACCTCCAGATACTACTAAGGATAGAAGAGGGAAGGTAAGTTCTTTTACTAACCGGTTGGCGTAAATATGTCCAGCAATATGATGAACAGGAACAAGTGGAATGTTATGGGCAAATGCTAGTGCTTTGGCTGCATTTACACCAATTAACAAGGCTCCCACTAAACCTGGTCCTTCTGTTACCGCGATGGCATCCAACTCAGGTAGTGTAAGGTCTGCCTCTTTTAAAGCCTCTTCAATAACTATTGTCATTTGTTCTACATGATGACGGGAAGCAATTTCAGGTACCACGCCGCCAAAACGCTTATGACTTTCAATTTGAGAAGCAACAACATTTGCCGCAATCTCTCTGCCATTTTTAATAATGGCTACTGCTGTTTCATCACAGCTGGTTTCTATTCCCATTATCCACTGATCTTTTTTCATATATTCACCCACATCACTAGGGCATCCTCTTGATTATCTGTATAATAATTTTTCCGAATGCCGCCATTTTGAAATCCTAACTTGCGGTAAAGAGATTGTGCAACATTGTTTGTTACTCGTACTTCAAGCGTCATGCTTCTTGCTCCCATATCCTTCGCCACAGTCATCATTTTACGAAGCAATGCTTCCCCGAGTTTTTTGCCTCGATAGGAAGGCAGGATGGCCAAATTTGTTACATGGGCTTCATCAATCACAACCCATGCACCAACATAACCAATTATTTTTTCATCTTCTTCCAAAACAATATAAACAGCAAATTTATTATTATAAATTTCATTATAGAAAGCTTCTCTGCTCCATGGAGTAGCAAAAGAGGCATGTTCAACCTCTAATATTTGATCGATATCCTCTTCCTTCATATATCGAAAAACAAAAGAATCTACCATATTTCTTTAATCCTATCCTTTTAGAATTTTCCCATTTGCCTCTAACCACTTCGCCTCCGCCTCTGCTAAACGGATATAGTTAGGAACAAAGGAATGTATGTCTTCCCCCTGTTTATCTTTGCCTAATAACGCCAGTTCCGAAGGACGTGGATTATGCTCCGTAATCGCCGCAAACACTGCCTGAGAGCTTAGTGTTTCTTCTATCAAAGCTTGATGAAGCGGCAGGTCGTTCCCTACAAATAAAATGGGTTTGTTTACTTCCCTTAATGCAACAGCCCAATCGGCTGATAAAACTAAGCGGTCCTCTTTAACAGTTGTAAGCACCCCACTTTGGTATTCATAGAGTCCTGTATAGACTTGCCCTCTTCTTGCATCAATAAGGGGTGATATATAACCATCAAAGTGTCTCCCGGCACCCGCCGCAATAATTTCAATACTAGACACTCCAACCAATGGTATCTTTAACGACCAAGCCAAAGTTTTGGCAATGGTAACACCAATTCGAACGCCAGTATAAGAGCCTGGACCTTTTGCTACCACTATTTTTGTTAATTGTGCTGGAGTTCTCTCACAATCCTTCATTAATGTCTGGATCGCTGGCATAATTCGAACAGAATGATTCTTCTTTAAGTTAGTTATATATTCGCCAAGAACTTGATTATCTTCTATAAGCGCAACCCCTAATGGATAATTAGAAGTATCAATCGCTAGTATCGTCATTTAGAAAAATCTCCTTACATAATTGCTCATATCTTTTTCCCTTTGGAACAAACACCATTTTTCTCTTTTCCGAACCCTCGTGATATAAATAGATGGTTAATAACTCGTTTGGCAGCTGTTCCTCAATTAAATGAGCCCATTCTACCACGGTTACTCCATCACCTTCAAAGTATTCATCGAAACCTAAATCCTCATAGGAATCGGCAACTCGGTACACATCCATATGATACAAAGGCAGTCTGCCCCTATACTCCTTTATTATGGTAAAGGTCGGACTGTTAACGGTTTTCTTAATATCCAGTCCTTTTGCTAACCCTTTAGTAAAGGTGGTTTTACCTGCCCCTAGATCTCCTTCCAGACAAATGACATCACCTGGCTGCAACAGCACAGCAAGATTAGTAGCCAGCTGAAACGTTTCAATGGGGTCTTTCGTATATTTTTCATACTGATTCATATAATCACCTTTTATTCTAACATAGCTTATCGCTATCTACATTCTACCTTATTTTTGTAAAAAAAATCCTTAGGATAGCTCCTAAGGATGTCCATTCATTATGTATTTTACCTAACTTTTACTATTTAAGCAAAAAAGCATAAAAAAAAACGAAACATCGTTTCGCGTTTTAAAGATATAGATGGCGGTCTGGACGGGACTCGAACCCGCGACCTCCTGCGTGACAGGCAGGCATTCTAACCAACTGAACTACCAGACCAAATTGCGGGGACAGGATTTGAACCTGCGACCTTCGGGTTATGAGCCCGACGAGCTACCAGACTGCTCCACCCCGCGACAATAAAAATGACACTATTTTGTTCATGCCCTATGCTTGAAGACCGCCCCGATTTCGGGAAGATTAATCAAGATGTGGCTCAATCGGTGCGCTGTAGCTTATTCGAAGAAGAATATTCGAACGTGCTCCACCCCGCGACAATAATATTAGTGAACTAATATATTATATGCTTTAACAAATAATATATGCACATTTTTTAAAAATTAGTACAGCCTGGCAACGTCCTACTCTCACAGGGACAAAGTCCCAACTACCATCGGCGCTGAGAAGCTTAACTTCCGTGTTCGGTATGGGAACGGGTGTGACCTTCTCGCCATTATTACCAGACTGTTTTTGAGGTATCATTCCCTCAAAACTAGATAATCAGAAGAAGTTTGTAAAACGAGTTCGCTTTTTAAATTGGTTAAGTCCTCGAACGATTAGTATCAGTCAGCTCCACATGTTACCACGCTTCCACCTCTGACCTATCAACCTGATCATCTTTCAGGGTTCTTACTAGCTTGACGCTATGGGAAATCTCATCTTGAGGGGGGCTTCATGCTTAGATGCTTTCAGCACTTATCCCGTCCGCACATAGCTACCCAGCGATGCCTTTGGCAAGACAACTGGTACACCAGCGGTGCGTCCATCCCGGTCCTCTCGTACTAAGGACAGCTCCTCTCAAATTTCCTGCGCCCACGACGGATAGGGACCGAACTGTCTCACGACGTTCTGAACCCAGCTCGCGTACCGCTTTAATGGGCGAACAGCCCAACCCTTGGGACCGACTACAGCCCCAGGATGCGATGAGCCGACATCGAGGTGCCAAACCTCCCCGTCGATGTGGACTCTTGGGGGAGATAAGCCTGTTATCCCCGGGGTAGCTTTTATCCGTTGAGCGATGGCCCTTCCATGCGGAACCACCGGATCACTAAGCCCGACTTTCGTCCCTGCTCGACTTGTAGGTCTCGCAGTCAAGCTCCCTTGTGCCTTTACACTCTACGAATGATTTCCAACCATTCTGAGGGAACCTTTGGGCGCCTCCGTTACTCTTTAGGAGGCGACCGCCCCAGTCAAACTGCCCACCTGACACTGTCTCCCACCCCGATCAGGGGTGCGGGTTAGAATTTCAATACAGCCAGGGTAGTATCCCACCGACGCCTCCACCGAAGCTGGCGCTCCGGTTTCTCAGGCTCCTACCTATCCTGTACAAGCTGTACCAAAATTCAATATCAGGCTACAGTAAAGCTCCACGGGGTCTTTCCGTCCTGTCGCGGGTAACCTGCATCTTCACAGGTACTATAATTTCACCGAGTCTCTCGTTGAGACAGTGCCCAGATCGTTACGCCTTTCGTGCGGGTCGGAACTTACCCGACAAGGAATTTCGCTACCTTAGGACCGTTATAGTTACGGCCGCCGTTTACTGGGGCTTCGATTCAGAGCTTCGCTTGCGCTAACCCCTCCTCTTAACCTTCCAGCACCGGGCAGGCGTCAGCCCCTATACTTCGCCTTGCGGCTTCGCAGAGACCTGTGTTTTTGCTAAACAGTCGCCTGGGCCTATTCACTGCGGCTCTTCGAGGCTATTCACCTCAAAAAGCACCCCTTCTCCCGAAGTTACGGGGTCATTTTGCCGAGTTCCTTAACGAGAGTTCTCTCGCTCACCTTAGGATTCTCTCCTCGCCTACCTGTGTCGGTTTGCGGTACGGGCACCTTTTATCTCGCTAGAGGCTTTTCTTGGCAGTGTGGAATCAGGAACTTCGGTACTATATTTCCCTCGCTATCACAGCTCAGCCTTTACGGTAAGCGGATTTTCCTACTTACCAGCCTAACTGCTTAGACGCGCATATCCAACAGCGCGCTTACCCTATCCTCCTGCGTCCCCCCATCACTCAAACGATAAAGAGGTGGTACAGGAATATCAACCTGTTGTCCATCGCCTACGCCTTTCGGCCTCGGCTT